>JADFPO010000038.1:16223-27604 GCA_022562295.1 Gemmatimonadota bacterium | reverse complement strand
CCTGCTCGGTCACGGTCGCCGCCAGCCCCGAAAGAAATTGGCCAAACTCGTCGCCGGCTCCGGCCGCCGACTCCTGCGGGGGCGGCGAAGCAGGCTCCGGGGCTGATGCTTCCATCTGCTCGCCCAGCACCACCGCACGAGCCTCGGCCGGCGTCAGCTGCGTCTCGTTGATCGATTGAAATGCGTTGAGGCGGCTCAACATCCCTAGCAACGCGCGCACGTGCTGCACGTCGATCTCGGCCAGGACCGTGAGCACCTCCGCGGACAGTTGGGATCCCCCACTTTGCGCCCGGCGCTGCAGGATAGCCAGACGGGTCTCAAACTCCGGAATACCAATGTTCACCACCAATCCACCACCGAGTTGCTCGAGCAACCGGTCGTCGAGGTCCGAGATTTCGGCGAGCGGGCGGTCGCTGGTCAACACCAGCTGTTTTTCGACCCGCTGGAGTTCCGCGGCGAGTCGCAGCAGTTCGGCTTGCAGTTCCTTACTGTGACTGATGAACTGCACGTCGTCCAAGAGCACCACGTCGGTCGATTCGAGGCGCCGGCGAAATGCTCCGACATCCCCGGCAGACACCGCATGATGGAACGCTTCCACGAACTCGTGCAAGGTCCAGTACTCCACCGACAAGTCCGGCGCGAGTGCTCTGGCGTGGTGGCCGATCGCCATCAGCAAATGTGTCTTGCCGAGTCCGGCCTGACTGTAGATGAATAACGGGTTATACAACGATCCCGGATTTTCTGACGCGGTTCGAGCCGCCGTGACCGCAAGCTGATTGCTCGCTCCGACCACGAAGGCCTCAAACGTCAAGTCGGGATGGAGATCCGAAGTCACGCTCGATCCTCACTCAGCTTACGGAGTACCAGCTCCGACACCGCCCGCAGCGTCTCGAACACCCCTTTGCCGTTCAACGCGTCGGCCGGAAAACTGGGGACACTCCGAAAATTCAACACATCGTCGAGTTCATCGACCGGAAGGACAAGCTCCGGCGGAAGCCCCTGCTTGTTGTATTGAATCACCAAGGGGAGTGTGCGGATATCGACACCTTGTTCGAGCAGATTCATCTGAAGATTTTGCAGACTCTCGATGTTTTCATCGAGCTGCCGGGCTTGGCTGTCCGCCACGAAGACCACGCCATCCGCACCATGAAGAACCAGCTTGCGCGTCGCGTCATAGTACACCTGACCGGGGACGGTGTAGAGTTGAAAGCGCGTGGTAAAACCGGAGATCTTGCCCAACTCGAGCGGTAGGAAATCGAAGAACAGTGTTCGGTCGGTTGCCGTGGCCAGCGAAACCATTCGCCCCCGTCGGTTGCCCGGTACGCGATCGTACACGTACTGCAGGTTCGTCGTCTTGCCCGACCGGCCCGGCCCGTAATAGACGATCTTGCAGGTGATCTCGCGGGTCGTGAAGTTTACCAGCGACATCGATCAGGCTCGAAACAGGGCATTAAGAGTTTCATTGAGATCTCGTTCAAAGTCCTTGGCAAGGATCGGTTTTGGGGCCTCGGGCTCAGGGCACTTCGCGACCAATTCGCGAGCAAACTCCTCAAAAAACAGCTGCACGAGTCCGGGAGAGGATTCCCGCCCATAGACCACCAACACTACCATCCGTCCTCGAGGCGTATCGAATCCCGCCAAGAAAATCCCGTGCTGCTTCCCCTGGTGGTTGAGGGCTGAAAATACCGGCTCGTCGAGCATTCTGGCGACGGCACCGGCAGCCGACACGATCGCCGCGCCCAACGCCGCCGCTGCCATCACGTCCACGGCGCGCGTGAACCCATACTGCGCGATGACCTGCCCGGCCGGTGTCATGAGCAACACCATCCTCGCATCCGCCTCGGCCACGAAGCCTTTCAGCGGATCCACCACCCACGGTTCTACGGAATAGGTGCGACTCACTGCACCGCCTCGGCTGCACGGAACATTTCCAGCCGCACCAGCCCCACGTTGACACCGACCTCGGTGACGGCCACGACCAGCATCTCGTCTCCGGCCGCGGCGGCGAGGAGCGCTCCCCCCGTCGCCTCGAGATGCAGGAACTGCGGCGTCCCCACGCCGCTGGCCCGGGCCGCTTCGCCGATACGTCGAGTCAAACTCGCGGCCAGCGCCGCCACCGCATTCCCGCGAATGTCCTCCATCAGAGCGTCCGCCACCACGAGGCCATCCTCACGGGCCACGATCAGCGCCCCGCGAACACCTCGCACCCGGGTCACGCCTCCGAGCGCCCGCTGCAAACGCGCGGTCATGCCCGCTGCCCATCGAGCCAGGCCCGTGCCTTGGCGCCGGCACTCTCAGCTAACAGCCCAAGACGGCCCGCCGGCACGTCCCTATCCCGGACGATGAACAAGAGGGTGTCTTCGGCTGGCTGCGTGAGATGCACGTTCCCGTCGGTCGCTTCGACCACAAGCCACCTCCACTCGCCTATTTTCAACATCCGCGCCGTTCGTTCCATTTCTTGAGACACGCCGGCCAAATGCGCCGCGGTCTCGCTGGAGCCGTCAGCCCCTCCGGGGGTCTTTAGTCCCCCGGCCAGCGTCCGCCCCTGGACGTCCACCAGAAGTATGCCGTGATCGCCCGACCCAAACGCGGCGAACAGCGACGTCGTCTCACCCGTTGCGGTAGACGGGGTTGCGGGAAGCTCGGCGGGGACGGGCTGCGCTGGAGACGGATACTCCTCCGTGACCGCTTCGGCCGCATTGCGAACCGCTCTCAGCGCCTGAATGACGCTCTGATTGGTGGGGTCAGCCGCCAGAGCAAGCTCGAGATGATCCCGTGACACGTCCAAATTGCCATGGCTATAAGAAAGAAACCCCAATCCCTTGTGCGCCCCCACGTGGCGTGGGTTCGACTGGAGCAGCTCGTGCCAGATTTGGCTAGCCCGGTCGGGCTCCTTTCCACTGACCAAGATACGGGCGTAGAGATCGTGGGCTTCGGGCAGCTCGGGGTGACGCTCCATTCCCGTCCGGGCAACCTTCTTGGCCGCCTCGATCTGGCCCTCCATCCGCAGGGCTTCTCCCAATTGGAGAAACACCAAGCTTCCCGCATCCCTGATCAGCTCGGTGGTCATTGCCTTCACGTCCGGGCTCATCGGTTCCCCAGCATGCTCTTCAACGACTGCGCCGCGCGCACGGCGTCACGCACCTGATCGGTGTCGGCGTGCGGAGTTTCAGCTTGTTGTTGGATGCGCAGCCACCGCTCCCACCATTCCACCGCATCCGAGAGTCGACCGCGCTGAGCCAACGCGTCTCCCAGGAGTCGGTGGGCCGGCTCCAATGATGGATCGTATCGCAGCGCCCGCCGGCAATATTCCTCAGCGTCTGCGTACTCGCGCTTCGCCGTGTACACTTTCGCGGCCTCAAAGTGCAGCTCGGCTGACTGCGGATGTTGGGCGATGGCCGTCTCCACCGTCGCACGCGCCAGCTCCACATCCGAAACGTCCAGAGCTATCTCGACCTGGGCGACAAGATCGGCTGCGTCCTCACTCGCTTCCGCCGGGCCGGGGGTCGAGGGACGCACGATCGCCAGGACGCCGGCGGCCTCGAGACCAAACAAGATCTTCGCCACTTCGAAATCCGACAAGGCTGATACGGATGCAAGCGCTCGAACGTCTCGCTCTCCATCAACCGCGGCCAGGATTTCCCACTCGACGGGGAGTAAATCGAGTTCGCCTTCGCCCGCATCCGAAAACGTGGGAACCATACCCACGTGCGGGATGGTCCGTTCCATACGAGACCACTCATCGATCCGGCGCGCCCCCTCCATGAGCAGCGACTCTGTCGAAACGCGTGTAGCATGGTCTCCGGGAACCGGCGTGTCGTGCCCCTCTTCGAACGAAAAGTGTCCTTCCTGCCAACTCATCATCTCGAAGATAACTTCTTCGGTCTGGAAGCGAACTTGACGGTTGAGTTCCCGCTTCGTGATCGCGCCGATGTCGACGAGGATTTCCCCTAGCCGTCGTGTATCGCCCTGTTGTTGCATGTCGCGGGCGCGGTTGAGATCGGCTTCGGCGATCTTGCCAGCACGTACCAGCATTCCACCGAGTGGATGGGGATTGGTTCGCAGCTCCGCGTACATCACGGCACCGCTATCGAACCATACTCGACCAATGTTGTCGCGCAGATCCGACTTCACGCACAGCACGCCGGTCTCGCGGCTCAGGTCCAGCAACTGGAACACATCGTGAATGCCGAGTTCCTTGAGCGGGCCTTCGATCCCCATCGGTCAGCTCGCCGTCGTCGTCAAGATCTGCTGCAAGTTCGCGGCCGACCGCATGTGCTTGCGGGCCCGGCGGGCGAGATCGCCCGACGGCTCCAGTGCGATGACGCGATCCCACGCCGACACGGCCTTCGCATACTGGCGCGCGCGTGCGAGCCCCACACCGATGAAGAAATGGGCCTCCACGTTGGCGTCGTCGAACGCCACCAGACGCCGAAAGACATGGAGTGATTGCTCGTGGCGTGCGTCCTCCGTGAGTGCCCGGCCGAGGGCGAGCAGCGCGTCTCCGTCCGACGGATACACCGCCAATGCATCCACCATCAGTTCGACGGCGGCGCGGGCCTTGCCGCGTCGCAGTAGGAGATTGGCCAGCCGGACCGAAGCCTCTAAATAGGTGGGAAGCGCGTCGAGGGCCGCGCGGTACGCGGCTTCCGCGGTGTCCCATTGCTCGCGCTGTTCGTAAAGCTTGCCGAGCGCACAGTGCAACTGGACGAGCTTGGGATCGAGTTGCAGCGCCTCGAGATACGCTCGGCACGCCGAAGTCACGTCGCCCATACCCACCGCGATATCGCCCTCCAGCCGCAGGATGTCCGCCCGCTGCGGGGCGCGGCTGCGTGCAGCGTCCAACGCTTCCAACGCTTTGGCGGGATCACCGGTCGCGAGTCTGACCTGCGCCAGCACAATGGCGATCTCCACGTCGTCCGGATGGCGGGCGGCCAACCGTTCGGCGTCTTCCGCAGCCTCGGCTCCATGGTCCAACGCCAACAACGCGCGAAATTCTCCCAAGTAGGCGTCGATTCGTTCTGGGGCATGCTCTCGCACGGCCCGGAACTGCTCGATGGCCTCACCGTGGAGACCACGCTTGGTGTAGATCTGTCCCGCGAGCGTGTGGCCCTCCGCCGCATCGGCACCGCGTGCCAAGGCTCGCTTTGCCTCCGCCGCGGCCATGTCCAGCACCCCTTTGCCGAGGTACTCGCGCGCGAGCGCAAACGCATCCTCGCCGCGCTGCACAGGTGCCGCCGGCGCACCTGCCGACAGTTCGCTGAATATCTTCCCCAACACATCAGGGTCGAGATCGAAATCGGCACCGGCGGTCTCGGACTGCACATCGGCCGAGATCTCGGGCACCACGGCCAGCATCGCCTCATCGAGTTGCAAGTCGATGGCCAGGCGAAATTTTTGTGGCACGTAATACGGATCAAGATCCTGGGCCCGGGTCACGCTGCGCAGCGCCGCATCGTACTCACCCAACGCTGACAACACAAAGCTGAGATTGTAGTGGGCCTCGGCCGAATTCCCATCGCTTTCGACGGCACGGGCAAAGGCATTTCGCGCGTCCTCCGGGCGGCCCAACTCGTTCAGTACCAATCCCAAGCCGTTCCACGCCGGTGCTGATTGCCCATCGCGCTCCAGGACCTGCCGATAGGCCTGCAGCGCCATCTCAAATCGCCCCGACCTCGACAACAGTAGACCCAGGTTCAGTCGCGGTGTTGCCAAGGACACATCGGCCGCGATGGCCTCTTGAAACCTTGCCGCTGCCGCGTCCAACCTGCCTTCCTGCGCCAACGTGACCGCCAAATTGGTCAACGCCAGCGCGTAATCCGGTCGGTGTTGTAATGCCGTTTCGTACGACGCAATCGCGTCGGCGGGGCGCCCCATTTGATGAAGCACCACGCCTCTCTCGTTCCACAACTTTGGGGCATTGGGTACTTCCGCCACGAGCGTCTCGTACAGATCCAGGGCCGCAGCGTGATCCGCCTGGAGCACATGCACCTCAGCCATGCTTTGCAACGTGGATTGCCGATCCTCGCCATAGTCCAGCGCCAGCCGGTACTCCCGTAAAGCGTCGGAGTAATATCCCTGCTCCCGAAACGCTTGACCCAGGCTGAAGTGCGCCACCGCCTCACGATCACCGGAGTCCCTTGTCGCCTCCTCCGGGATCTTGAACCGCTGGCTGTTCCGATCCCCGAAGTATCGCTCAAGGGACAGATTCGCTTGGGCGCGCCCAAACGTGGGGTTGAGTTGGATGGCACGCTTCGTGGCCGCACGGGCCTCCTCATGCCGGCCGAGGTCACCCAACAGGAATGCTATCAGGTGCTGCGCTTCCGCGTTGTCGGGGTTGAGTTGGGTGGCGCGCGTCAGCGCCTCGAGCGCTTCGGCCTGCTGCCCCTGATTGTACAGCACCTCCCCCAAATAGCATTGGCCGACCGTGCTGTCCGGCTCCAGTGCTACGACACGGCGAAACCACTCGGTTGCCGCCTCGAGATTGCCTCGCTGCTTCTCGGCCAGGCCAACCTGCATCAACCCGGCCACGTCATCGGGGTTATTCCCGAGCATGACGCCGTACTCGGCGATGCCCGACTCGAACTGCCCCAACGCAATATAGGTGCGTCCGAGTTCCCAACGGGCGTCGCGGTCGTCCGGATCTTGGCGAAGACGCTCCCGAAGCTGCGCGACCCGCCGCTCGTAGTAACCTGTGTCTGTGTAGGCGAATTCGAGATTGCGTTGAGCAACCGTCATCTTCGAATCGAGTTCGGTCGCTGCGCGGAACTGTTCGATTGCTTCCTCGATCAGCCCTTTACGAAAATAGAGCACTCCGAGGTTGTTGTGCGCAGCCGCATCCGAAGGATCGATGCGGCGCGCATAGGAACGGAGGATTCCGGTCTCCCGTTCCCTAAGTGCTCGCCCCATACCTCGTCAAGTGACGCGAATGGCGTCGAAGATTGCGGTGAGCGACGCCGTGTCCGGCAGGAGAAGCAAGTGCCCGGTGAGCCGGTCGCCGTCGTCCCTGAACCGGAATTCCGTCTCCACGCACAGCACGAAATCGTCGGCCTCGCCTAACTTCATTTGTCCGGATGTGAACACCGATCCAACCTCATCGATGACCAAGCTCGGGACCGAGGGCAACAGCATCATGCCTAGGAAGTCTGAAAGCGCGTTCAAGTACGCCCCACCCACAATGTTGGCCGTTTCCTTGAAGCTGGATTGCTCCAGCTCTTCGAGAGCGATAGTAGTGCCGCGGTCCCGGCGGAGCAGTAGGTCACACAAGAGTCGTGTGTCATCTTCCGGAACCATCAGCAGAATACGGCCCGTCAGATCCCCCAGCATGTGCATCGACACCGCCACCACCACCTGATGGGAATCCCCGACCAGCGAGGAAACCGCCCCCAACCGCATGACCTTGATCTCCGGAACGGCAATCATGGTAGGGCGTTCGGTCATTTGCGAAAGCGCGGTTGCAGCATGGGCGGCGCCAATGTTGGCTACCTCGCGCAGCGCATCGAGTTGCAACTCAGTGAGATCGCGAACGTCATCCATACGTCACTCCTACATCGATTCTCGACACGCTTTAGCTCTTGCTCGCGCGCCGCCTGGCCGCTGACCACCGTTGTGGGACCAACGCGACCTCTCCACGTTCGCAGTGCCGGCACCACCACCCGGTTCCGCCACCCGGTGACGCCGGGACGCTCTGCCTGGCGCAACATTTGCTGGTTGGGGTGATGACGGATTTGGCGGCGTCGACCGTTCACGACCGGCGCTACGTCGCCGCCTACTCGAGAACTCGCTCCACGGCTTCGAGCACGCGCGACGGCCGGAACGGCTTGACCACGAAGCCTTTGGCGCCGGCTTGAATCGCATCCGTCACCAGAGAATGCTGGCCCATGGCGCTACACATCAGGATCTTGGCTCCGGGCGAGATCTTGATGATCTCACGGACCGCGTCGATTCCGCCCATGTCAGGCATGACGATGTCCATCGTCACGAGATCGGGATCCAATTCTTTGAACCGCTCCACAGCCTGGGCCCCGGTCTCCGCTTCGCCTATGACCTCGTAACCCGCTTGACTGAGAATTCCAGTGATCATCGTGCGCATGAGGACCGCGTCATCGCACACCAGCACCGTGTGGCTCAGGGCCCCTCCTCCGAAAGCAAGATCCTGCTGGCCGCTGTGTGAGGTATTCGTGCCTCACGGAAACATTCCTCTCCCAGCCCTCACAGCGCCGGAGAAGCCGAAACCGCGACACGGCTTAACCTTTTATCTTATTTCAGGAAGCCAAGATAGTCGAGGGCCGAATCGCGAGCAAGGAACTCACGATCGCCGCTGGCTGCGGCGAGACACGGCCTGAGATCATCCGGCCAATCCGCCCTGAATTCTTGCCATTTTCTGGTTTCCGGGTGCGCAAACCGCAGTACCGCGGCGTGGAGGGCCTGGCGCGGCGTGACCCTCTCGATTGCCGACGCACCCGGCCGCTGCGATCCGGTTACCCGGCGAGCTCCACCGCCGCCGTACACGGGGTCTCCGACCACCGGATGTCCCACATGTGCCAGATGCACGCGGATTTGGTGTGTCCGGCCCGTTTCCAGCGACACCCGAACAAGATCGGTGGCGTCGAACCGGGCCACCTGCTGCACCGTGCTGCGGGCTGGCCTGCCACCCGGCACGACCATCATCCGTTTGCGGTCTTTGGGGTGTCTGGCCAGCGGCTCATCGATCACCCTGTTTGTCACGTGTCCCCACACCAGAGCGGCGTAGCTCCGTTCGATGCGGTGTTCGGCGAGCGCGCGGGACAGCCGCCGGTGCGCTGTTTCTGTCTTCGCCACGATCATCAATCCAGAGGTGTCGCGATCAAGACGATGCACGATACCGGGACGCCCGTCGCCCCGGCTCGCGAGCTGCGTCCCGCGCGCCGCCAATACGTTGACCAGTGTGTCGCCCCAGTGCCCGGGAGCCGGGTGGACGACGAGTCCTGCGGGCTTGCTGATTACCAGGAGATGATCGTCTTCGAACACGACGTCGAGGGCCATCGGGTGCGGCGTGATTGCTCGCCGCGGTTCGTCCGCGGGAAAGTCAACGGTGACACTGTCCCCTCGCACGAGGCGGCGTCCCGCTCGACCGGCTCGCCCGTTCACCGTGACGGCGCCCCTACCAATCAGCCGGGCGGATTGCGTGCGTGAGATCGAGAGTTGATCGGCGAGAAACCGGTCGAGCCGCTCTGTGGCATCGACCGACACGTGGAATGTCCGACTGTCGGCCACCTACGGTGCGATTTCGGCCGCGCCCGAGGGCTCGGCCACCGTACCAGCCGCGTCCCGACCCTCGATCCACAACACGATCGCGAGCACGACCGCGCCCACGGTGACGGCCATGTCGGCGACGTTGAACGTGGGCCAGCGATGCACGCCGATGCCAACGTCGATGAAATCGATCACACCCCGTGCGCTCCGGACTCGGTCGATGAGGTTGCCTACCGCCCCCCCACACACCAACGCGAGGGCCGTCAGCCGCAGCCGATCCGTTGGCTTGGTGTGCCGCACCATCGAACCCAGCACGACAAGCGCGATCACGGCGAGCCCGAAAAACACCCAGCGCGAGTACTGTCCGACATTGATGCCAAACGCGGCGCCGGGGTTGTACACGAGTTGCAGTGTGAGCCAGTCGCCCAGGACGGGTCGGGGAATCCGCGACAGGTTTGCTACCGCCAGTATCTTGGTGAACACGTCCAGCAGCACTACACTGCCGCCGAGCGCCCAAAATAGCTGTTGCTTACCGCCGCTGCTTCTCATCTTCCTCTTTGGCTTTGCATTTGATGCACAGCCGCGCATGCGGAAGAGCATCGAGCCGATCGAAGTCGATCGCCGAGTTGCATTCGTGACACTTCCCGAATGTCTTTGGCGATTTATACAATCGGCGGAGAGCCTCGTTCACATGCCACAGGTACCGTCCCTCCTGTGAGGCGAAGAGGAATTGCTTCTCTCGCTCCATGGCGTCCGTTCCCTGGTCCGCCATATGAAATGAGTACGACGAGAGATCCCCGCCCGACTCTTGAAGCGTCGAGCTGAAGGACTCACCGTAGTGGCCGAGTTCCTTGACCACGCGACCGCGTTCCTCGAGCAACCGCTTTTCGAGATGGGCTAATTGTTTCTTGTTCATTCGTTTTTAAGCTCCGTCCTCACCGTCGAAACGCTTGAGCGTAACGACGGCGTTTCTGCCGTCGAGGTCCACGGACTGCCGTACGTCCGGGCTCGTAAGCTCCTCGCCGACTTCGAAACGTCGTGCCAGCGTTTCGCCCGCAATAAAAGTGTCAAATGCGCGGGCCGCTGCCAAGGCGCCGTCGTCACCGGAAACCGCCAAGACGATCCGCGTTGTATAGTCGTAGCCAGCGTCCCTGCGCATGCGTTGCACGCGGTTGACCAGCTCTCGAGCCAATCCCTCACGCCGTAAGTCTTCGGAGATCATCGGGTTGAGCGCCGCCACGAATGGTCCGTCAGACTCGACCAACCAATCGGTGGCGACCCGTCGCTCTATTACCACGTCCACTGGTCGAAAACCGAATTGGCGGCCCCTGAACTCCACGGTCACGGCGTCGCCGGCCTCGAGCTGCTGCAGTTGCGCCGCCGTAAGCTCGCGGGCCGCCGCGGCAGCAGCCGGCGTATCAGCGCCATACACCTTGCCGAGCGTTCGGAAATTCGGCTTGCCCTCAAGCGAGACCAGCTCGGTATCCGATCGCACGATACTAACGGTTTTCACATTGACTTCCTGCTTCAGCAGCTCGAGACACGCGTCGAAATCAGATCCAGACACCGAATGAGGCACCGCAACCCGCATTTCGGCCAACGGTTGCCGCACCCGCAGTCCGGCGCTCGCGCGCGCTTTTCTCGCCAATGACGATAGCCGCCGGGTCGCAGCCATGGCCTCGTCGAGCACTGTGTCGACCGCTGCTCCGGCTTCGGGGAACGAAGTCAGGTGCACCGATTTGCCCGTGAGCCGCCGGTGAATCGCGTCGCTCATGAACGGCGCGGCCGGTGCGAGGAGTCGCACCAGCGTTTCGAGCGTGTCGTAGAGCGTCGCGACCGCCGACGGATCGGCAGTACTGTCCGGCGCCCAGAACCTCTGCCGGCTCATCCGTACGTACCATTGCGAGAGGTCGTGGTCCGAGAACTCGATCAATGCACGCGTGCCTGCGGTCACGTCGAACTTGGACCAGGCCTCATCGACGGCCCGCACGACACCGGCCAACCGGCTGAGCAGCCAGCGGTCGAGCGCGGTGCGATTCTCCGGCGGGAGTGCATCGGACCGTGACGCCCCATCTGCATAGAGTGCAAAGAAATCGTACGTGTTTCTGAGCCGGTTCAGAAAACCGAGCGCCACGTCCGGAATCGCC
>JADFPO010000038.1:0-16126 GCA_022562295.1 Gemmatimonadota bacterium | reverse complement strand
GCGGTCGAGCGCGGTGCGATTCTCCGGCGGGAGTGCATCGGACCGTGACGCCCCATCTGCATAGAGTGCAAAGAAATCGTACGTGTTTCTGAGCCGGTTCAGAAAACCGAGCGCCACGTCCGGAATCGCCTTCAGATCGAATCGCTTCGGTAGCCAGACTTGGCTCGACGCCAACAAGTACAAACGAACGGCGTCCGCGCCGAACTGTTGGATCGGTTCCCACGGATCGATGACGTTGCCGAGTCGTTTCGACATCTTGCGGCCATCGGCGTCGAGCAGCAATCCGTTGACGATGACGTTGCGGTAGGCCGGCTGGTCGCTGACGCCCGTGGAGATCGCCAGCAGTGAATAGAACCACCCCCGCGTCTGGTCCAGACCCTCGCAGATGTAATCCGCGGGGAAGTGCGCCTCGAAATCAGCTTCGTTCTCAAACGGAAAATGCCACTGGGCATACGGCATCGCCCCCGAGTCGAACCATGCATCAATTACTGCGGCAGCCCGGCGCATCGTGCCTTGGCATTCGGCACAGACAAACGTGACTTCGTCAATGTACGGCTTGTGCGGATCGAAGTCGTCCGGTAGCGGACGGCCCCATCGCTGCTGCAATTCCTCGTAGCTGCCGATGACGACCTGCTCGTCACACCCTTCGCACACCCATACGGGAAGCGGAGTTCCCCAGAATCGGTCGCGCGACAGGGCCCAGTCGACGTTGCTCTCCAGCCATTCCCCAAACCGACCGGTTCCCACGTCGGGCGGCGACCAGTTGACCTCCTTGTTAAACGCCACCATGCGCTCCTTGAACGCCGTCGTCCGGACGAACCACGATCTGCGGGCGTAGTAGATCAGCGGAGCGTCGCAACGCCAGCAGAAGGGATACGTGTGCTCGTACCCCTTCGGCTCGTAGCGTCCGAACAACTTCTCTTCGGCCTGGAGCCGTTCCGCAATGGGAGCGTTAGCCTCGAACACGGTTGAGCCGTTGATCACATCCCACTTCGTCCCCTGGAAACGTCCCTGCTCGTCTACCGGGTTCACGAACGCCATCCCTTCGCGCCGCACCGCGTCGTAGTCGTCGGCGCCGAACGCGGGGGCCATGTGAACCAACCCGGTGCCTTCTTCCTTTGTGACGAAATCTCCACCCAGAACGCGAAAGGCCCGCGTCGGGTCTACCTCCACGATGTCCAGGAGTTGCTCGTATCGCGCGCCGATCAGCGCGCTCCCCTCGTGCGTGGCAACGACCGGAAAACTTCCCAGTGGCTCTCCGCCGGCCGCACTGGGCACCGCGCTGGTTTCGGCAATCGACTCTTCAACGATGAGCCGGGTACCGTTCACGTCGAGTTCCACGTACCGAAACGAGGGATTCACCGCGATGGCCACGTTTGACGGCAGCGTCCACGGGGTCGTGGTCCACACCAGTAAGTGGCGCGCAGCGGCACCGTCGGATTCGAGTCGAAATAGCACATAGATGGAAGGACTTCGATGGGTCTGATAGCCCATGGCCAGTTCGTGACTGGACAGAGATGTCCCGCAACGGCTGCAATACGGCAAGACCTTCTGACCCTCGTAGAGCAAACCCTTCGTCCAGAGCCGATGCAACAGCCACCACACCGACTCCACGTACTCCTTTTCGTACGTGACGTAGGGTCGATCGTATTCGAGCCAATAGCCGATCCGATCCGACAGCGACTCCCAGTCGGTTTTGTAGCGGAAGACGCTCTCACGGCAGCGACGATTGAACTCCGCAACGCCGAATCGCTCGATGTCGCCCTTGCCGCTGAGCCCCAGGGCCTTCTCGACCTCGATCTCTACGGGCAACCCGTGTGTGTCCCAGCCGGCAATCCGCGTCACGGAACGGCCCTTTAGCGTCTGATATCGACACACGAGGTCCTTGATCGTACGGGCAAACACGTGGTGAATTCCCGGACGGCCATTCGCGGTGGGCGGACCCTCGTAGAACACGAAAGGTGGCGACCCCTTGGTCGCCTCGAGCGTCTGGCGAAACAGGTCCTCCGATCGCCACTGGTCGAGAATCGCTCGCTCCAGTTCGTCTGCCGTGCCCGCAGGAAGCTTTTGGTAGGACATTTACGGCATGCGTTCCAGGACCGCGCCAACCAGCCGAGTCAGATTCGGCTCGGCAGCGGTGGCTGTGGCAATGATCTGCTCGATGTTCACCGGCTCCAACGCGTCTGGCAGGCACGAGTCGGTGATGATGGAAAGACCGAGAATCCGCATCCCCATGTGCACTGCCGCTATGACTTCAGGAACCGTGGACATGCCCACGACATCGGCTCCGATGCCCCGCAGAAAGCGGTATTCCGCTCGTGTCTCCAGGCTCGGCCCCGGAACGGCCACGTACACGCCTTCTCGAAGGACGATTTGCAAATCCCGCGCCGCGCCGCGCGCCAACTCGCGCAGCTCCGGATCGTAGGGCTCTGACATGTCGGGAAACCGCGGCCCCAAGTCGTCGTCGTTGGGACCGATCAACGGGCTGTCGCCTAGCAGGTTGATGTGGTCGGCGAGCAGCATCAGCTCGCCGGCATTCCACAACGGGTGCATACCACCGCAGGCATTCGACACCACCAGCGTCGCGGCTCCCAGGGCGTGCATCACCCGAACCGGGAAAACGATCTGCTGCATCGAATACGCTTCGTACCGATGGAACCGACCCTGCATGGCGACGACGTTTTTTCCGCCCAAGCGTCCGAGCAGCAGGCGGCCTGCATGACTCTCGACGGTGGACAGGGGGAACCCGGGGATCGCCTCGTACGGGACCTCTGCCGCGACGTCGATGTCGGCGGCGAGTCCGCCGAGTCCGGTTCCCAGAATGACGGCCACCTCGGGTCGCATCGTGGTTCGTCCGCGAACGCTCGCTACCGCCTCCCCGATTGATTTGCCGAGTTCCGTCTCACTCATTGTCCGCTCGGGGGGAATTGAAACTCCAGCGGTTCGTCGTCCCGCTCTCGTGATTCCACGGCCTCGAGCTCGGCCAAGTTCCGTTCCAGCAAAACGCGGAACGAGGCGAGGTACCCCGCCAGTTGCTTGTGTCCCGCCCCGATATCGCGATGCACGGCTTCTTCGGCAATCCGCGCCTCTTTGATGATGTTCTCCGCCTGGCCTCGTGCTTCACGCAGCACCACCTTGGCCTCGCGGTCGGCGGACTGCTGCACGTCGTCGCGCAGTTTCTGGGCAACAACCAACGCGTCGCTCAAGGCTTTCTCCCGCTCCCTGAACGTCTTGAGCTGATCGCGAAAATTCTTGACCTGCTCTTCCAGAACCGCGTTCTCTCGAATCAAGCGCTCCAACTCGGCCGCCACCCGTTCTCGGAACTCCTCCACGCCCGCCGTATCGTATCCGCGCAGAGCCTTCTCGAACTGCTGCGTTCGGACGTCGAGTGGAGTGAGGTGAAATTCGTCGTCAGTCATCGATGCCGCTCCCCAAACAGTGCTGTGCCCAACCTGATCATGGTCGCCCCCTCCGCCACGGCCGCATGAAAGTCACCGGACATGCCCATGGAGAGGTCCGGTAACGCCAAGCCTGTCGAAGTGAGGCGGTCTCGCACGCCGCGCAACGCGGCGAACACCTCACGTTGCTCCGAAACATCTTCGGTGAGAGGCGCCATCGTCATGAGCCCCTCGAGGGTGAACTCCGGCATCTCGACCACACGATGGGCTAACTCCCCAACCTGGTCGGGCGGGCATCCACTCTTTTGCACCTCTTCGGCTACGTTTACTTGCAGCAGCACCGCGAGCGGTTGAGGGTTTGTATCCGCCTGCTCGGCAACGCGACGCCACGCACCCGCAAGCGCACGAGCGAGCTTGAGCGAGTCGACCGAGTGCACGACCGCAAAATTTCCGGGCACGTGCCTCGCCTTGTTGGATTGCAGATGTCCGATGAGATGCCACCGCACGGGAAGCGCCGCAGCAGTCAGGCGCTTGTCGAGAGCCTCTTGAATCCGATTCTCCCCGATGTCCTCGACGCCGGCCGACGCCGCCACCGCAATCGCCTCTACCGGGTGCCCCTTCGTGACGGCGACGATCTTGACATCACCCGAGAGCCCCTCGACTGCCTGTATTCGGGCGATTTCTTCGCGCACTCGCGCAAGATTCTCCCGAACACCTACAACATCCATAGCCATGGATTGTAGTGGAAGCTCGCGCCCATCACAACTATCGACGCGTGGACCCCAACCGTTCGAGGGAGGTCATCGCAGGGAACGAGGCCACAAGATCGGAGGGGCCGCCCGATCCCGAATCACCGTGCGGGGCCGGGCTATCGGGCTGAATCGCCGTCTGAAGCCAACGTATCGGGGATATCCAGCGGCACCGCCTCCGGCTCATCACCGCTGGCCACCGCGGCCTCCGCCGACCTAATGAAGTTCCGCAGTGTGGCGTTCGGAGAGAGGTGGTACGCTCTTCTGAAGTTCTCCATCATTCGTTGGCTGTCGCCCCGTGATTGATAGGCGCCCCCGAGCACGAGATACGGTACGCTGAGGTTCCCGGCGATGTTGCGGCTTGTGGGGTCGAGATGTAGCGAATCGACGTCGAACAGACCCGCGTAGTCGTAAACCTCCCACGCCAGGAAATCCGTGCGCGGCAAATCGACCGGGACCCACAGCCCCGGCGCAAGCCGGCTCACATCGGGCTCCTCAGTCACGTACAGTCTCAGAGCCAAACCCTCTTGAATGAGATAGTCGTTGAGCCCCATCCAATTCCCGCTCCCCGCCGTGGTCGACCAATAGATCGGGCGCTTACCGGCGTTTTCCATGATGAGCCGCAACATGAGGATATCCTTGACAAACAACGGCGAGCCAGCCGGGAACGTGTGCTGGATCCGGCCGACGTTGAAGGGCAAGCTGTCTCGCAGTATTTCCGCCCGCAGCTGGTCGACTTCGGCGTCAGACATCGTGTGCAGAGCGCCCGGCCGGGTATCGGGGGCGTCGGCCGCGAACCACGGCGCCTGGTCCGGATCGAACTCGCGGATCTCGTTGTCACGCAGTTGCTTGATATACCAGGAGGTGTTGCCGAGGGATAGGTTGACCACGGACACGTCCTGCCGGATCCCCTCCACCTCCTGCGCATACCAGAGCGGGAATGTGTCGTTGTCGCCATTCGTGAACACGATGCCGTACGGCTCGATGGACTGCAGGAGATTGCTGGCAAAATCGAGGGCCAGAGTCGCCGCCGGTCCGTGCGCCCTGCTCGCCGCCGTGAAATTCAGCACGAACGGCAACAACGCAATCAAGAGGACCGCGGGCGCCAATTTGAGCAGGCCGGACGCGGGCTGCAGCACGCCTCGCAGCCATCCGTGCACAGCGCGATAGAGAGCCGCCACGCCAATTCCCGCAAATAGGCCCCAGGTCTGGAACGAGACCAGGAAGAAGTAGTCCCGCTCGCGGACTTCATGCATCTCGGCCTGCGGGTACTGAACCCATCCCAAAGCGAAGCCGGGTTTGAAGTTCATGTACCCGACCAGGCCGGGACCGGTGATCAGAAAGATCAACAGGAGCAGCCAAAACACCGACCGGTCCTTGTTTCGGAGGATCGCGGCGCCGTAGATCCCCAGAGACGTCACCAACATCGTAAACGGCAAACGCCATTTGTAGAACACCGCCTTCGTCGTCCCCAGGCTATTGGACCACTGCCAGTCGAAGTATTGCAGGTAGTTCTGGATCTGCAGGCCCAGGATACCCAACGTCCGCCCTGGATTGCCGGGGCCGGACGGAAAGAGCGGATTGTCGGTGGGAAGGCGGGCCGGATACTGCTCGCGTCGGATCACGGCAAGCAACCCCTCCCAAGTCGACGGGTCGGCCTCGTTGATCATTGGAGCGAGACCGGCGCGGATGTACAGAAACGTGTACGTCGAAGCACCGAGCGCGGCGATGAGCACCACGGCCACGGTGAACAGCAAGCCGCCTGTCGAGACGGCAAACAACGCCGCCCCCACGAAAACGAGCCCCGCGAAGGTGAGTATGCCCGTGCTGCCCAGACCGCTGCCAATGAAAACCGCCCAGATCCCACCGACCACGGCCCACTGGGCCCATTCGACCTTGCGGTCGGCACTCTCTTGCAGTGGCTCCGTCCTGAGCACATGCCACATGTAGCCGACGAGGGGGGGACCAACCAACAACGCCAGCAGGTGGTTGCCGATCGAGAACGCGCCGAGATACAGAATCAACAGTAGATTGTGCGCCGCCCGCGGCGTGCCGCGGTTCTTACGCCATAGGCATGCCAGCCACGATATGGCGGCGATGGTGAAGGCGGCGAACATGTAGACTTCGGTTTCATTTGAATTCTGCCACACGGTGAAGGCGAAGGCCGACATGATCGCCGCGGCTGCGGCGCCACCCAACACGAAGACGGGATCGTTCGCATCGGCGTCGTCACTTCCAGGCCGGCGCAACGCATGCTGTACCACCAGGAACATGAACGCCGCGGCGGTCGCGCTGAACAGCGCGGTCAAGAGATTCACCCGATACGCGAACGACCCGAACGGAAACCAGGTTCCCCATACATTCGTCATCATCACGTACGCCGGTGTGCCGGGCGGGTGCGGTACGCCCAGGATTTTTGACGCCGCTAAGAATTCGCCGGCGTCCCAAAACGTGACCGTCGGAGCGAGGGTCCATACGTATCCGGCCAGCACGACGAAAAACACGACGAGGGCTGCGCGGTACGGAGGATCGCCGACTCCCGACATCGAGGTAACGGCCTTGAGCTTCTTGTTATCGCGAACGTTCGACATGGCCTTTATCGCGTGATGGTCTGGGCACGGGTACTTCTACTGCGGAGTCGACGATCGACGGCCACGTCTGGCCAGCCAGCACGTCCCGCAATTGCTGTGGCATGACACCGCGATGTAACAGCCCGCGGATCGCTATCGACACCTTGGACGTTTCCTCCGATACCACGATCACGATGGCATCCGTTTCTTCCGACAGCCCGAGCGCGGCCCGGTGCCGCGTGCCGAGCGATCGATCCTCGACCGGAAACTGCGTCAGCGGCAACACACATCCGGCGGCGATGATCTCGTCACCACGAATGATCACGGCGCCGTCGTGGAGCGGTGAATAGGGCGTGAAGATCGTCGTCAGCAGATCGGCTGAGACGGTCGCGTGCATCCCCTTGCCAGATTCCACATAATCGTTGAGCGACACCTCACCCTCCACCGCCAGGATGGCGCCGGCCCCGCGCCTGGATAATCGCTCGGTCGCCTCCACGATGCCCTCGATGACGCTTTGGGTGCCCTCCCCGGCGAGGAACTGCATGGCGCGAGACCGTCCCAGGTTTGACAACGCATGCCGAAGCTCGGGCTGAAACACCACGATCGCCGCAAACGCTCCATAGGTAAAGATCACGCCCAACAGAGAGGTGATCATGTTGAACTTGAGCACCAGCGCTCCAAAGTACACCAGACCGAGCACGAAGAGCCCGATCAGCAGTTGCAGCGCCCGTGTCCCGGCGAGAAACAGCAGCGCACGATACAATACATACGCTACGATCAAGATCTCGATGATGTCTCGAAATCCGGGAATCAGGAAGCGAAACTGATCCAGTGACATCTACCGATTCCGCACCGCATCGGCCACGAGCAGCGCCTCGCGAACTCGGGCGACGTCGTGCACCCGGAACATCCCCGCACCCTGTGCGAACGCGGCGACGCACGCCGCCGCCGTGGCGTTGTCGCTGACATCCACTTCCCCGCCTGTGACCTGCCCCAAGAATCTCTTGCGAGACGGTCCGACCATCACGGGAAATCCCAAGGACGTCAACGCGGCCAACCCCCGCAGCAGCGCGTAATTGTGCTCAGGACGTTTCGCGAAGCCGAGCCCGGGGTCGACCACGATTCGCTCGGCCGGCACGCCGAGCCCCTCCGCGACCGAAACCGATTGGCGAAGTTCCTCAGCCACTTCTATCGCCACGTCGTCGTACTGGGCCAGACGGTAGGTCGCCATCTCATCCACCCGTCCTCGCGAGTGCACAAGGATGAGCCCCGCACCGTGTTCGGCACACACCGCCCCGATCTCAGAATCCAGACGGAGTCCCGATACGTCGTTCAGTGCCCACACGCCCGCCTCGAGCGCGCGGCGACCGGTGGTATGATCCGTCGTGTCCACACTGACCGGCACGTTCGGAAACTGGCGCACCATCTCCGCTAAGACGGGTTCGAGACGCCGCCACTGTTCGTCCGGAGACGTGGTCCCCGCCCCCGCCCTACCGGGGGCGGTCGACTGGGCTCCGATATCGAGCATGTCGGCGCCGGCTTCAAGCATCTGCCCGGCGTGGCGCAAGGCGTCGGCCGGCTCTAGATACCGTCCACCATCGCTGAAGGAATCTGGCGTGACATTGAGGATACCCACCACCACGGGCCGCTCCAACGCCACCGTGCCGCGAGCCATCTCCCACTCGCGTATCGGCTGTACCACCGCCTGGAGTAACTGACCAACCGATTGGGCCACCTGTGGCTGCAGCTTCGAGAATCCCGGCCGCACGAGCCCGGCCAGCGCTGAGGCACTGCCAGCAATCATGGCCCACCCGTCGCCGGTAATGCAGTCGAGTCCCTGGGAACGCGCCGCCAATGCCAGCGTGTCGCGGTCACCGCATGAGACGGGCTCGAACAGCAACGCCACCGGGGCCAGTCCTCGGGCGACGGCGTCGGCACGCGCGGGGTCCAAGCCCCGGCGCACCAATGCCTCATGTATTGCGGTAGGTTCTCGCGGGTTGAGGGTGCTGACCCTCACGCGCCCGCAGGTTTCGGCGACGGCGTGCCCAGAACCGATCCCGGCCGCGACTTTTCCACCTCGCCGCTCGGCAGCGCAGGGGAAGTGGTTGCCTCAGGCAAGACGTCTTTGGTGGCCGGCGGAAGCTCTTTGCCTGCCACCAACAATTCCACATCTACCCGATCCAGCGTCTCGCGCTCCAGCAACGAGTTCGCCATCTTGTGAAGCATTTCCATGTTGTCCGTGAGTAACTGCTTCGCGCGGGAATAGGCGTTGTCAAGAAAGTTCTTGATCTCTGCATCCACCAATTCCTGCAACTTGGCGGATACCTCGTGACGCTGTTGAATCTCGCGGCCGATGAAGATTTGCTGTTCCCGCACTCCCACGGCGACCATCCCAACAGCGTCACTCATCCCGAACTGCGTCACCATGCGGCGAGCCATCTCGGTGGCCTGCTGGATGTCCTGTGCCGCACCCGTCGTAACACTGTCGGTGCCGAACACGAGTTCCTCGGCGACACGACCGCCATACGCCGCCGCCAGCTTCCCGTGCATGAACCCGCGGGTGTGGTTGTGGCGGTCCTCTTCGGGCAGCGCAGAGGTGAGACCCAACGACTGCCCGCGCGGCACGATCGTGACCTTGTGGACCGGGTCTTGGCCCGGTATGAGCGTGTTCACGATCGCGTGGCCGGCCTCGTGGTAGGCCGTGAGCTTCCGCTCATCATCGCTCAAGACCATGCTACGGCGCTCGACCCCAAGCATCACCTTGTCCTTGGCATCCTCGAGATCGTCCATGCCGACCCGTTGCTTGTCGCGGCGGGCGGCCAAGAGCGCCGCCTCATTGACGATGTTCTCGAGATCGGCGCCGGCCAGTCCCGGCGTGGACTTTGCGAGCGTTGCGAGGCTCACCGTATCAGCCAACGGAATCTTTCGGGAGTGGACCTTGAGGATCATTTCCCGACCGCGTATGTCGGGCATATCCACGACGATATGACGGTCAAATCGGCCCGGACGAAGCAGGGCCGGATCCAGCACGTCGGGTCGATTGGTCGCGGCGATCAAGATCACGCCTTCGTGGGTCTCGAACCCGTCCATCTCGACCAGCAACTGGTTGAGTGTCTGCTCGCGTTCGTCGTGACCACCGCCGAGACCGGCACCGCGGTGCCGCCCCACGGCGTCGATCTCGTCGATGAAAATGATGCACGGGGCGTGCGCCTTCCCCTGCTCGAAGAGGTCCCGCACACGAGACGCGCCCACTCCCACGAACATCTCCACGAAATCCGAACCAGCCATGGAGAAGAAGGGTCTTCCCGCCTCACCCGCCACCGCTCTCGCTAAGAGCGTCTTACCCGTTCCCGGCGCCCCGACGAGCAACACGCCCTTGGGGAGCCGGCCACCCAGCCGTTGGAATTTTTGGGGATCCTTGAGAAACTCGATGATCTCTTGAAGCTCGACCTTGGCCTCATCCGCGCCGGCGATATCTCCGAAGCTGACCTTGGGCGTATCTCCCGTGAGGAGCTTGGCTTTGGATCGTCCGAACTGGAAGGCACGATTGCCCCCCTGCTGCACCTGGCGGAAGAAGTAGATCCACAGTCCGATCAGGATGATCCACGGCAACAGGTTCAAAAAGATGGTGCCAAACGACGGCCGCTGGACTTTACCCGATATCGTGACCTCCTGCTCTTCCAGCAGTTGCAACAAATCTTCGGAATTCTGGATCGGAAGCACCAGGCTGAAATCCTCAACGGCCCGCCGGTCCACCACGACTTGGCGGTTGAACGTCCCTTTGACGAACTTGCCGTCCGTAATCTCGACCGACGTGATGTTGTCCTGAGCCAGCTCCGCCCGGAACGTGCTGTAGTCTATTTCAACGCGCTGTTCTCGCCTCGACACCGTCATCCGGTAAAAAGCCACGGACAGAAGCACGATGAGCACCCAGAACACCATGTTCTTGCTCGCCGAATTCCAGTTCATTTTGCCCTTGGGGGACGCGGGCCTGTCAGCCATGCTTCAATCCTCGATGCTCGCTATGTACGGCAGATGCCGGAAATCTTCCGCGTAGTCCAGCCCGTAGCCGACCAGAAACTCCGGCGGAGCGTCGAACCCGACGAATCGCGGGACCAGCTCCAACTCCGCTGCCACGTGCTTGTGTAGTAAGGTACACGCCTCGACGGTCTTCGGGTTCCTTTTACGCAGCAACCGACCAATTCGATTCAGGGTATTCCCCGAGTCGACGATGTCCTCCACGAGGAGGACGTGTTTCCCCTCCAGGGCCGTCTCGCCGTCGTACAGCAGCTCGACTTTCCCGCTCGATGTCGAGGCGTCCCCGTACGACGCGGCGATCAAGAAGTCGATCTCGTGGGGTCTCGGGATCTTCCGCACCAGATCCGCCACGAATATGAAGCTGCTCTTCAGGATCCCGAGGACCAGCAACTCCCCATCACGGTAGTGGCCACCGATCTCCTCGCCGAGTTCCGCAACCCGCCGTGCGATGTCGGCCTCGGTGAAAACGACCCTGGCCACCCGTCGACCGCTTGCCACCTCAGGTCGCCGGGCCGTCACGCGCCTCGAGCCGGATCGCCGGTTCTCCGACGCTGGGAACGGCCGCATCCGAGCGGCAGATTCCCGGCAGCCAAATCACCCGACCCGCACGCGCCACCAGCGGGTACGTTGCCCGCTCTGAACGCGGGATCTTTCCTTCCATCAACACTCGGCTCACCCGGCGCCGGCCCACGCCGCCGAATGGGCGAATGCGATCCCCAGGCATCCAACTCCTGATTTCGCCCAATCCCGGCGTGACCCAAGTGACCAGGGAGTCTCGCACCGGCGCGCCGGCGGGCTCGTGCACCCAACGGATCTCCCACCCGCCCCATTGCACCCATCCCTCGTCTCCTTCACCCCAGGGGACACTCGGGTGATCGGCGTTTCCCGCCTCCTTCTTTAACTTAAAAATGCGGAGCCGCCCGAATGCGATCTCCGCAACCCAGTGTTGTCCAAGGTCGAAGGTCCGGCCGCTGGAAGCGTGTTGTGCGAATGCCCAAAGCCGGGCGGCACGGCGCGGTCCGAGCACGCACCCGACCTCGCGGGCCAACGCGCGCAAGAGCACCTCCGACAAGGCGTTATCATACTCCAGCAGCGGAGCGCGAGCAACCTCGGCCACGCCCCGCGACGAGCGGAAATCCAGCTCCCGAACGACCCGCAGCGTGGTGCTCCAGGCATGGCGCTCGGCGGCGGCGTGCCGGCCCACATCCAACAACCAGCCGTCGACGGCCCTGCCGAACCGGCTCCGAACCAACGGCAGCAACTCCTCACGCACCCACGAGCGGTCGTGCCGCATGTCAGCGTTGGCAGGATCCAGGTGCGGGAGGAGCCGCTGGTGCATGGGAGCCAACCAGTCCGCCAACTCTTCCTTCCTGAAGGGCAGCAGAGGTCGCACGAGCCCGCCGGGTCCCGTGTCGGGGATCCCGGCAAGTCCGGCGACGCCGGTACCGCGGAAGATCCTCAGCAGGATGGTCTCGATCTGGTCGTCCGCGTGGTGGGCCGTGGCCAAGTACCGAGACCCGGTCCGCTGTTGCATGCTTCTGAGGGCGGCATAGCGCCCGCTGCGGGCCGCGGTTTCAGAAGCAGTCCGACCCAATTTGAGCGTCACCAGATAACCCGGTAGGTTGTAACGCACCGCCAGCCCCAGCACGTGTTCCGCAACGTCGGGGCTCTCGTCGGCGATACCGTGATCGACGTGGGCCACCGCGAGTTGAATCTCGAGCTCGGGAGCGACCCGCACCATGAGATCCAACATGGCGAGAGAATCCGGCCCACCGCTCACCGCGAGCAACACGCGGCCCGGCTCCGGAAAGAGGGCCGCGTCACGGGCGTGGTCACGTAGGCGGGTCGCAAGATCGGTATTCATTCGAGATCGAGGGACCATGTCTGAAATGTATCCGGCTGCAAACGCCGGGGAGACAATGGCGCATGAATGAGACCTACGAGTTACTCCGCACGCTCACGACGCCGATCGTCGCGATCACCTCGAAACTCGGGGACAAATCCAACGGCATGATCGCCAACAGCGGCATGCGGGCATCGCTGTCAGACGTCAAGCCCCGCGTGTCGGTGTATGTCCACAAGTTCAACTTCACGCACGACATGATTTTCGAGTCGGGCCGGTTCGTGTTGCATGTGTTGGACGCGAGTCAAATGCACGTCGTAACCAGCCTGGGCTTTCGATCCGGGCGGGACGGCGACAAACTGGGCGACCTCGAATTCGAGATCGGCAAGACCGGGCTGCCGGTGCTCTCGGGGTGCTTTTGCCACTTCGAGTGTCGGGTCGTGAACGTCATGGACACCGGCGGATCCACGCTCTTTCTCGGCGCCGTCGAGCACGCCGGTGACACACCAGGCAGGACACCGCTCACACCTGAACACCTGCGGGACGCCATGCCAGAAGAGTACCGCAAATTGTATCTGACCAACCTGAGCAAGGCCCAGGCCGAAGCGACGGAGATGGCCGATTCGATGCGCGCAGTGGTATGGCGGGGTTTGGAGTGAGTGGTGAGTCGTGAGTAGTAAGTCGTCCGAAGGTCATACAGCTCTGCATTTAAGGCGCCGATATCTGAGAGCTGATAGCTGATTTCAATCGTGCCGCGGCGCCGCCTTCTTCCTCGCCTCCGACAAGAACGCCGCCTTCACATCCAGCAGATGCGAGAGCTTGCGCATCAACATCGTCTCGTGCTTCGCCACTTCGCCGTCCGCGTAGACTAACCCCCACATCGCCTCGAGCAGCACCATCTTTTGCGCATGACTGTAGTTCTGCGAGATGAGACGGGTGAACTGGTGCAGGTCGATCTGCCGGCGTCTCTCTTGGTCCGCGAACTCGATGAGTTGACTAGCCGTTTCGTCGTCCAGCGCAAAATGTCGCCGCATCGCTTTCTCGAGGTGTGCTCGCTCCGAGTCCGCAAACTCGTCGTCCGCATACGCGATCTCGAGTAGCAGTGCACACGCCGCCACTTGCAGGGTCGGGTGGTCCTGCGCCTTGCCGGGCTCGATGGCGGCCTCGTCGGGAGGAGCCATCTTCTCGCTGAAAAAAGCTCGGATACTTTCTAACACCATCGACCCACCGCTCCTATCGTTTGTTGTGCCGACCCCGGGTGGAAGCCCGGGGATGAGGACTCACACCATCGTTGTTCTGCACCACTTCTTCCAGCGTCTTCCTTTTCAAATCCGGCACCGTGGTGCCCGGGAGGGGATAGCCGACCGGAAACAGAATGTACGGCTTTTCGTTGGGCGGGCGGTTCAACAGCTCTGACAAAAATCCCATCGGGCTCGGCGTATGCGTGAGCGTCGCCAAACCCATGTTGTGCAGCGCCGCGATGAACAACCCGCACGCTATTCCGACACTTTCATTAACATAGTAGTTGGTGGTCTTTCCGCCGGCCGCATCGACCCCGTATGACTCCTTGAAGACGACGACGAGGTACGGCGCGTCTTCCAGGAAAGGCTTCTCACCGGAGGTCCCGAGGGGCGCCAGCGCCTCGATCCACTCGGGTGGGAAGCGGTTCTCGTAATTTTCCTTTTCCTCTTCTTCGGCCGCCTCGCGAATGGCCTTCTTGAGCGCGGGGTCGTCAACCACGACAAAACGCCATGGTTGCCGGTGCGCGCCCGACGGGGCCGTGGATGCCGCTCGAATTGCCAGATCGATACACCTCCGTGGGGGTACCTCAGTCGAGAAATCGCGCACCGAGCGACGTCGATTCATCAGCTCGTAGAACGCGTTGGCCCGCCGTTCCATTTCTGGCACATCGACACGCTCAAACTCATAAGTGTCGAATTTATAACGCTTTACGGACATCATAGCTCCTTCGGCGAGCAGCCATAGTAGGCCTCGCCTCGGCGTCTGGCAAATTCCGGTGTTGACTTTTCGTGGGTACAGTCCTAGTGTATCGTAACAATGATACACTTGTCTATGATCCTCCTGAATGTTTGATCAGCTAGATCCGCGGAGTCCCACACCGCTTTATGCCCAGATCGCGGGCACGATTAGGGTGGCGGTCGCTGCGGGAGAACTCGAGACGGGGCAGACTCTGCCGTCGGTGCGGCAGTTGGCGATACGGCTCCGGGTCAACCCGGCCACCGTCGTCCAGGCGTACCGAGACTTGGAAGTGGAGGGATTCGTCGAGATGCGCCAGGGAGCCGGAACCTTCATCAAAGATGTGGCGGACTCGCGCAAATCGACCGAGTTGGAGACGCGAGCCGGACAGCTCGTTTGCGCCATGCTGGCGAATGCGGCGCGGATGGGCATCGACCAGTCGGCGATTCGTGAAGCCTTCGAATCCGAGATGGGAGAGTTAGTCCCATGAGCAACGCCATCGAACTGCGCGGTGTCTCGTATAGCCCGAGCAAGAAGTTCGAGATTCGCGATCTCGCGCTGAACGTTCCGAGGGGATCGATGTACGGTTTCCTGGGGCCGAACGGGTCGGGCAAGACCACGACGATGCGGCTGATCATGGGCATGTTGCGTCCGGCCGCAGGCACCATCAAGGTGTTGGACGGCTACATGCCGGAGGACGCGCCCAGGTTGCTGGCCCGGATCGGTTACGTACCGGAACGGCTGCACCTCTACCAAACGCTCACGGTAGACGAAGCGGTGCGCGCGCTCCATCGACGTGGTGGACAAGAGTAGCTCGGCGCGAATGACCTTGACGGCCACCTCGCGCTTGAGCTTCAAGTCCACAGCGCGGTAAACGCTGCCGAAGCCCCCCTCTCCTATCAGCTCCCGCAGCTGATACCCGTCACCCAGCGCGCCCTGGAGCCGCCGGCGGTGTTCCTGCTGGACATCTTCGCCTGGTGCCGCACCCGGTCCTTCGTCGGTTGGGGTGGACGCGCCGCCCGCGGGGCAGAACGCCGCAGCCTCCGGCATTTCGGCGTCGCAGTGGCCACAGACGGGTGGTGGAGTGCTGAACGAGGGCGTAACGCGCTCTCCGTGGAGGATGCTCACAATGACGGTGCCGTGAAAAGAGGTCAAGCTGCGAGCGACGAGCTGCGAGCCACCCGTCTCAAACGGTCTTTGATCGTCTTTGATCGTCCGCTTCTCGACCCGCCTCGCCCGCCTGCCCGCCTACGAGCCACGAGCTACGAAGCTCTGCGTCTTCGACCGTCCCAGACCGTCTTTGATCGTCCCTTCTTGACCGCCTTGTCCGCCGACCCATCTGCCCGCCTGCCCGCCCGCTAATCAACTCCTAAACAACGTCTCCTCCCGACTGAACCACACCACGCAGAACCAGATACTCGCTGCCGCGAGCACAAACAGCGAGATGTAAGACAGCACCAGGTGCAACGGCTCGATGGTTCCCGAGATCACGTCTTTCGTGGCGAGCGAGACGTTGAGTATCGGGATGAGCGCGGTCTTCGTGTTTAGCTC
>JADFPO010000153.1 GCA_022562295.1 Gemmatimonadota bacterium | reverse complement strand
CAACCGCGATGCCGTGTGCTGGGCGGTGCGATGAGCCCATTCCAGTTCTCAAAGCTGATCAGGTGCTCATCGGCCGAGTGCCGAACGAGTTGAGGCCTACCCCGTCACCGCTACCACCACCAAACCCGGCCGGGCTGGAAGAGTGCGTATTCGAGTCCATCCGGGAACCGGGCCAATCCACGTTGGACGGATACCAGACCGCCGGCGGTTACGAGGGGCTCCGCAGGCTGGTCCACGCCGGCTCACCTGCGGACGTGATCGAACTCGTGAAGGAGAGCGGACTGGCAGGCCGTGGCGGCGCCGGCTTCCCGACCGGGGTGAAGTGGGAGGCGGTCGCCAAGGCTCCTGGCACGCCGAAGACCATCGTATGCAATGCCGACGAGGGCGAGCCGGGTTGCTTCAAGGACCGCGTTATCATGGATTACGACCCCCACGCGGTCATCGAGGGAATGATCCTCGCGGCGTACGCCACGGGAGCCACGCGCGGTTTCATCTATCTCAGATACGAGTACCCCGAGACGCAACAAGTGCTCGAACAGGCCATCAGCGAGGCGGAATCGGCCGGCTTGATCGGTGACAGGATCCTGGACACGGATTGCACATTCCACTTGTACGTGCGTCGCGGAGCGGGCGCGTACATCTGCGGCGAGGAAGGCTCGTTGTTGAACAGCCTAGAGGGCAAACACCCGTTCCCACGCAACCGGCCGCCCTTTCCCGTAACACACGGCTATGAAAACCTGCCTACTGTAGTGAACAACGTGGAGACGTTGGCGTCGGTGCCCCACATCGCGCGGCATGGAGCCGATTGGTACAAGGCACTGGGTCAAGACGAGCAGGCAGGGACCAAGCTGATCAGCTTGTCCGGAGACATTCGGCGGCCCGCCAACTATGAGGTACCGCTGGGGCTGCCGCTGCAGACGCTGCTGCACGACTGGGCCGGCGGCCCGAAGCAAGGGAGAAAAATTCAGGCGGTCACGATGGCGGGCCTATCGGGCGGATTCCTGGCGGGAGACGATCTCGACGTGACGCTCGACGAACCCAGCATTAAGAGTAAGAACTCCTTTCTCGGGGCGGGCGGGATCATGGTGTTCGACGACAGCCGCGACATGGTCGATGTGGCCCGTGACGCCATGGAGTTTTTCGCGGAAGAGTCCTGCGGCAAGTGTTTTCCGTGTCGCATCGGCACGGTGAGACTGGTCGAGCGCCTGGCTGGCGAAGCGGGGCCGACCGAGATCGGCGCCTGGTTGGACGAAGTGACCGATATCGGGCAGACGATGAAGGCCGTAAGCGCATGCGGCCTCGGAATCGCCGCCCCCCTAATCACCGAGAGCCTAATGCGTTATTTTCCCAAGGAAGTTGCCGCGCACGTGCAGTCTTGATCCAAGGAACCCAGTAATGACGACACTAGCAGAACCCACCGTGGCTACGATGACCCTGGATGGTGAAGAGGTCACTTTCACGCCGGGTGAAACTATCTACGAGGTGTCTGAGCGGCATCAAAAAGAGATCCCGACGCTGTGTTACGATCCGCGTCTGGAGCCCTTCGGTGGCTGCCGGCTGTGCGTCGTGGAACTGGAAGGCGCACGCGCGCCGGTGGCGTCCTGTACCACAAGGGTGACCGAAGGCATGGTCGTCCGCACCCGCACGCCGGCGGTCGACTCGTACCGCAAGGTGTTGCTCGAACTGGTGGCGTCGGAGAACCGCGAATTAGACGTCGATCCGCTGCGTGGCTACGCCTCACAAGAACTCATGACGCTTGTCGATCGTTACGATGCCCGCAGCGGAAGGTTCGCAGGGCGCCAATCCGGGCAGTCGCGCGACGACGACGACAACCCGTTCATCCTGCGGGATTACGATCTCTGCATCTCTTGCTATCGCTGTGTGCGCGTCTGCGCGGAGCAGGAGGGCGATTACGCGATCAGTATCAAGAATCGCGGATTTGACACTCAGATCACCACCGAGTTCAGCGGTTTGTTGAAGGGCTCGGCCTGTACGTTCTGCGGTCAATGCATACAGACCTGTCCAACCGGCGCGCTCGCCGACAGAAAAGCCATGCGCGCAGTCGATCAGCCCGGGAAGATCGAAAAGACTCGAACGATCTGCCCGTACTGCGGTGTGGGGTGTTCGGTGGACCTCCTAACGAAAAACGAGAAGATCGTGGGAATCCACCCGGCCATGGACGGTCCGGCCAACGAGGGAGCACTCTGCGTCAAAGGGCAATTCGCCTTCGACTTCGTGCATCACCCCGATCGGCTCGCGACGCCGTATGTACGGGGCGAGGACGGCCAGCTACACGAAGCGAGTTGGGATGAGGCGCTGGGCCGCGCGGCGGACGGGTTCCGCAAGGTCGTCGACGAGCATGGTCGTCATGCCGTGTACGGCGTCGCGTCCGGCCGCGCCCCGACCGAGGCCGCCTACACCATGCAGAAGTTCATACGGGTGGGGTTCGGAACGAATCAAATCGACAACTGTAGCCGTGCCTGACACTCTCCCACGGTTGCCGGTCTGGCAGCCACGATCGGACGCGGCGCGATGTCGAATCCTCTCGCCGACATGGACAAACCCGATGTAATCTTTTGCATCGGGACGAACATGACCGAGTGCCACCCCGTCGCGGCAACTGCCTTGAAGCGTGCCTTGGCACGCGGCGCCAAAATGATCGTCGCCGATCCCCGCCGAATCGGCCTCGCAGACCTGGCCGACGTTTATCTACCGATCAGAGTCGGATCTGACGCAGCCCTCCTGTTGGCGATGGCGCACGTCATTCAACGCGACGGTCTGACCCATCCGGAGTTCATCGCCAGCCGCACGACCGACAGCGAAGCGTTTCTCGAACACGTCAAGGACTTCCCCCCGGAATGGGCTGAGACCATAACGGAGGTTCCCGCCGCCGACATAGAACGAGCCGCTCGCATATATGGGGAGGCAGATAAGGGCGCGATTTACTACACGCTCGGCATCACCGAGCACATCTGCGGCGTCGATAACGTGCAGAGCCTGTGTAACCTGGCCTTGATGACCGGGAACATCGGTCGCGAGGGAACCGGCATCAACCCGATGCGAGGCCAAAACAACATTCAGGGTGCCGGCGACGGGGGCGCGCTTCCCAACAACTACCCCGGCTTCCAGCCGGTCACCGACCCCGCCAATCAGGAGAAGTTCAAGAAAGCATGGGGGAGAGAGGTCGATCTCGAGAACGGCATGACCAAGGTGAGGGCGCTCGAACTGTGCGGCGACCGGATCCGCGCCATGATCATCAACGGTGAAAACACCCTCTTGTCGGATCCCGACCGCAAACATTGCGAGCACGCATTGAAGAGCCTGGATCTCCTCGTGGTGATCGACATCTTCATGACGGACACGGCAGAGCTGGCGGACGTGGTGTTCCCCGCGACGGCGTTCGGTGAAACCGACGGCGTCTGCTCCAACACCGAACGGCGAGTGCAGCGCCTGCGCGCGGCGGTTCCGCCAGCCGGTGAAGCCAAGCCCGACTGGTGGATCATCTCCCAGATCGCGCGGCGACTCGGAGTGCCCGGATTCGAATACGAATCCGCCAAGGAGGTATTCAACGAGCTGTGTAGCCTGTCACCCATCTACGCAGGCCTTGACTGGGATCGCATCGAGCATGGCGAATACCAGTGGCCGGTGCCGCACAAGGACCACCCGGGCACACCCATCTTGCATCAGGGAGAGTTCAAGAACGGCCGCGGCATCTTCAAGTTGATCAAGTACCGCGACCCGGCTGAGACCATCTCGGAAGAATTTCCGGTTTGGCTCACCACCGGTCGCCGCCTTGCATCGTACCACACGCGCACCCAGACCGGTCGGTCGGCCGGCATCGATTACCTGCTTTCTGAAGAGTCATTGGAGGTGCACCCGGACGACGTGCGCGAATGGGGTCTCGTTGAAGGTGGCGTGTGCCAGCTCACCAGCCCGCGTGGATCGGTCGAGATCAAGGTCAAGGCGACCAACCGCTCGCCCCGGGGGACGGTGTTCGCCAGCTTCAGCTTTAGCGATGTGCCGATCAACGCGCTTACCGGATCTGGATACGATCCCGAGACCGACACGGCCGAACTCAAGGTTTGCATTGTGAAGATAGAGCCATGCGAGAGGGTAATCTCACCGCGGAATAGCTCCTAGGGACCATCGCCCGGCACCGTAATGGCCGATTGGCAAACTCTCGGCGAGCACGATCCCCTGTGAACATCGCACTCATAGTATTCGGAATCATCGCGGTCGTAGGCGGCGTCATCGCGATCTCGATGCATCTCCAGAAGAAGCGAACCGAAGCCATGAGGTCTGTGGCAGCCACGATGAACTTCACGTTCGCGGAGAAACCTGACACAGCCTTACGAGAAAGGCTCTCGCACCTTCACCTCTTCTCACAGGGCCACTCGAAGAAGATTCGGAACGTGCTCACGGGACGCGCCGGCGAGATGGACGTCCGAGTGTTCGACTACCGCTACACCACCGGTGGAGGAAAGAATTCCCATACTTGGCGGCAAACCGTGATGCTCTGTGAGTCGGCAAAGATGAGCTTGCCGAAGTTCGCACTTCGCCCAGAGCATTTCTTTCACAAGATCGGTCAGGTGTTCGGGCTTCAAGACATCGACTTCGACTCTCATCCGGACTTCTCCAAGCGTTATCTGTTGAAGGGCGACGACGAAAGGGAAATCAGAAAACTCTTCGACACCGATACGCTTAGCTTTTACGAATCTCATAGCAAGCTCAGTACCGAAGCCGCCGGCCATCAACTCATTCACTATCATGCGAGCAAACGGGTCCCGCCTGAGAAACTGTCCGAATTCATCCGCGAGGGTGTAGAGGTATTGACGCTTTTGCGTACTTGAGGAGAGGATGTCTCAGACCAAGACCTCTCGCACTCGGCGTAGGTGACAAGACACATGCCGCCCCGGTACGACCTAACCCAGTTCGCAGACCTCCCGGTGGCAACATCCGGCATTATCGATGACACATCCGTAGACCACGTCGAAGCGGAGTTCGCAAGGCTTAGGGGTCGGGGGGAGTACCTGGCGGCGCACGACGGCGGCCGTATCGATCCTTGGCGATATACCTGGCACAACCTCAACAACAACGGCAGCGAGAACCACTTTCAAGGAATGCAGCGGCTCGCCAGCGGCAAGTTCCTCGCCATCTCCGGAGGGGACTGGCGCACCTCGACGTCGCACGTGTTCATCGTTCGGATGGGTAGCCGGCCCAAGCGCGGGCCTTGGGCTTCCAACACTACGGCCAAGGACAAACGCCCCCCCGATGGGGATCGGATAGTCGGGGTCGTCGGCATCGACGGGCAGATGTGGCACGCCGGTGGCATGGATGTCTTGGGCAACGTTCTTGCCGTGCCGGTAGAGTACCCACCACCCGGCAGCTTGCCACTCAGGAGACTCGCCAACCTGCAGCTCCCCAACCACGGGGCGCGAGCCCGATCCCGCGTCGTCTTTCTGGATTTGAGCAACCCGGAAAGCCCGAAGCGATTGAGGCCGACCATCGACCGCGCCCGCTCAAAGGCCACCGCCGTGGCGCTCACGCGGCTCCCCAACCGCTACTATGTGGCGGCGGTGCTGAGCGCCCGCGGTCTCGATTTCTATCTCACGAACACGAGGAGTTTCAGCAGCGGCTTTCGAGCGAGGCCCACCACTTGGCTGCCGCACCACGTCCGGGCGCTCGAAGGTGAGCAACGCGACTTCGGCGGTTATCAAACCATCAACTTCGTGTCGCAGTCCGATGGCAGGCTCTACCTGATCGGGTTCCGCAACACGAGCCCGATGGCACCGACCATCGGCGGGGACAACAATGCAGACCTCTTCGCGATCGACCTTCCGGATTCGGCCCGAGCGCCGGCAAATGCCACCGACAGCGTTCCCATGCCCACCATCACTCGAGTGGCCAGTCGGCAGCTGCAGTGCAAGCACCGGCAGTGCAACATGGCAGCCGCGGCGGGTGCATACGTAGACCAGGGGCAGGCCCGAGGACAGGGGCGGGGGCAACTGATGGTCTACGCCGCATACCACTGGCGGCACTCGGGGCTTATTCGGTTCAATGAGTTCCGCGGCCTCACCCAGGCATACAAGCGCCAAGTCAGCCGGATCAAAGATGGCTGGATCGAGTTGTTCGAGAAGAAATTCTTCGACGGCAGATTCCTGACGCTCCGCGGGTCGGACGCTTTCGAGATTGCCGACTTCGGAGAGATGCGAGTCCAGGGTTCGGGGTTCGACAACAAGGTGCGATCCGTCCGCTTCCAGCTTCCGATCGGCGCCAGGTACCGGCTGTTCCGAAGAACCGACTTCAAAGCCAAGATCATCGATCTGATCGGAACCGGCGGCGTGTCCGAGATAGCCGACCTGAGGGAACACGTGGAGAACGCCGACGTTTCGTCCGCACGGTTCCACCCCTGACGGAGGACTCGATGGCCGACGCCGTTTCTCCGCAAGCACAACGACTCCACGACGCGTCGCTCATCGTCGACCTGCACGCGCATCCCTCGTTCAAAACCTACCTGTGGAGAAAGCGCCTGGCCGACCGCCACCGGCCCGGCGGGTCGCTCAGCCCGTTCAGCATGCGCGTCGACCTACCCAAGATGCGGGATGGCGGCCTGAACGTGCTTCTCTCGGCCATTCACTTGCCCGAGCGCGCCCTGCTGAAAGACTGCGGGCCGATACGATTGGCGAAGATGTTCGCGCCGCGCCGGCTGAAGGATCTGTTCGACCGGAACCCGTTTGAGCAGACCATGAAGATGATCGACGACTTCGAATCGCAAGCGCGATTGTCGTATTTCAGCAGGGACAATGTGACCACGCAGCTCGAGTTCGCGATGTCGGGAGCAGACGTAGACGACATAATGAGCCGCCACCACATCGCCGCGCTACACACGATCGAAGGCGCCCACAGTCTCGACGGCGAGATCCAGAACGTCAGGAAGTTCTTCGACCGCGGGGTGGCCCTCATCACCCTGGCGCATTTCTACGAAAACGGGGTGGCCGCTCCGGTTCACGGAGTTCCTCCCGGCATGCGCAAGCTCGGTTGCTTCGACGAGCCCGTCGATCTCTCCAAGGGACTGACGCCCTTCGGTCGGGACGCGGTGGAAGAGATGCTCGATCTCGGAATCCTGGTCGATATGACGCACTGCACCAAGACCGCGCGAGACGAAGTGGTTTCGATGGCGACGGCAAAGAGCCGCCCACCGGTGATGACGCACGTGGGAGTCAAGGCGCTGGCCGACCGCGAAATGAACCCCGACGATGCCGAGATACGGACAATCGCAGACGCCGGAGGCCTGATCGGGGTCATCTTCATGAATTACTGGATTACCGAGCACCACCATACCAAGCCCGGGTTGATGTTCGTGGTGGAGACCATGAAGCACCTCAAGCAAACCGGCGGCGTCGAGTGTATCGGCGTCGGGTCTGACTTCGACGGATTTACCGATCCGCCAGACGACCTGAAGGATCCCTCCCAACTACCCCGCCTCACCGATGCCCTGTCACGGGCCGGGTTCACCGACGACGAAATCGAGCAGATCTGGGGTCGGAATTTCCGCCGCGTGCTCGCGGGCGGGTGGGGCCGGTAGTGGCGCGTTTCATATGTTCGGTGACGTATTTTTCGACAGGATAGACGGGATCTTGTCACTTGAATTCTTGCTGTGACGATGAGTGTTCAGGTTTCTCCTGTCTTGTTTTATCCTGTCATCCTGTCAAAAAAAGGCCGCTGCTACCTCTCGTACGTCATCGTATTTGTGAACCTGCGTGTTTCCTGATGTCCTCTCCTCCCGCCTTCAGGCGCCCCGTTTCGTCAGCGATTCGACTTCCTCGCGCGCCGCAAGCGCGACACCCACCTCCTCACCCACGGCCCGAGCCTCTTCGATCGCCGCCGTCAGGTCGTCCGGCTGTCCCACGCCCGCCTTGAGTCGTAGCAGATCCAGCCGCAGGTTCTCCAGCGCGGAGACCGCAGTCGCCAGCCGCTCATCCGCGGCGGCCTTGGCCGTTTCCAACTCCGCAACCAACGCGCCGCGCCGCGCCGTCCCCTGTGGCTCACCCACGTCCGCGATCGCGTTTGCCAATTCGTCGCGACGCGTGCGCACGGCGGCCGCCGCGCGCTCGAGGCCT
>JADFPO010000152.1 GCA_022562295.1 Gemmatimonadota bacterium | reverse complement strand
TCGAGCGGTGACGACGCGTGGATCGTTGCCGACGGCACGAGTTGCCGCCGGCAGATTCTGGATGGTACCGGTCGCACCGCACTGCACACGGTGCGGGTCCTGGAAGCAGCATTGGCCGATTCGCAGCACGGGCGGGGGAGCTACACCCGGTAGGACAACGACGCTGGACTACTCCGGCAAGTTGAGCCGCCGCACCATTCCTTCAAATCGCGAGTCCGAACGGAGCGAGTCCCAAAACGGGTGAACCTTGAGGTCGAACACGGAGGGCCACAGCACGTCCGCGTCCAAAGCCTTCTCCAACCACTCGAACGCCAGGTCGTTTTCACCGAGCGCCGCGTATGCGAATCCAACCCAACCCGCGCCCTCGCCCTGTGTGCCCCGCTCGATCAGCTCCAACGTTTCGTCTCGCCGGCCGGACATGGGATACGCGTACGCGGCTCCCTGCAGCACGTTCAAGTTCTTCGGACTCAACTCCACAGCCCGCTCGACCGAGCGAATCGCCTCGTGGTACATCCCCTTGCCCGCGTAGACGATGCCGAGCCAGGCGTGCGCGGAGAAGAAGGTCGGTTCCAGCGCCAACGTCTTCTCGAGCTGCTCGATTGTGGCATCGTAATCCCGAGCCATGAACAACACAGTGGCCACCGTGACGCTGATGGCATGCGACATGGGGTCCAGTTCTTCCGCGCGGCGAATCTCGCGTATCGCCTCTTCGATACGTCCGAAACCGGCTAAGAGCGTCGCGTGCCACTGGTGGGCGGTGGCGTAGTTGGGGTTCAGCTCGATGGCGCGGCGGTATTCCGTTTCCGCTCCCCGCCAGTCCCGCTCCTCCCGAAGCACTTGTGCGCGTGACGCATGGGCCTCGGCGACCGTGTCGTCCAGCGCGAGGGCCTTGTCGGCGGCCTCCTTGGCTTTGGCGTGAGCGTCCGCACCAGGCAGCTGCCGATATGACCCCATGAGCAGGTAGACGTCGGCCAAGCCAGCGTAAGCCAGCGCATAGCCGGCATCCCGTTCGATGGCGCGCCGGAAGTAGTCGATCGCCTCCTCCAGTCCTTGCTGGGTCCGCTTGTTCCAGAGATAGCGGCCCTTGAGGTAAAGCTGGTACGCCTCGAGGTTGGCGGTGGGCGGCTTCACCAACGGCTCGTCCGCCTCGCCCGACAGGGTGACCTTGAGCCGATCGGCGATGGTGGAGGCGATCTCGTCTTGGATGGCGAATACGTCGTCCATCTCCCGATCGTACCGCTCGGACCACAGGTGGTATCCGTCAGCCACGTTGATGAGCTGAGCGGTGATGCGCACGCGGTTGCCGGACTTGCGCACGCTCCCCTCGAGCACCGTGGCCACCTTGAGCTTGGCGCCCACCTCGGCAATGTCGATTCCCTTCTCCCGGAACAGGAAAGACGACGAGCGAGCCGCCACGTGGAGGTCGTCCAATTGCGTGAGCGCGTTGATGATCTCTTCGGTGATGCCGTCGCTGAAGTACTCGTTCTCGGGATCGGCACTCATGTTGGCGAACGGCAGCACGGCAATCGACTTTGCACCCGTCGTCTCTTCGCTTGACGGTGACGCCGTTAGACCAGGCTCTGTGACGGCGACGGACGCCAACGCCGCGGCCAGCTCGGAACCCGTCGCATGACGATTCGCGGGATTAGCCGACATGACCTTCGCCAATATTTCCTCGATGGCCGGTGGAAGGGCTTCGTGCGTGAGGGACTTGGAGACACTCGGCTGCGTGAGACGTTTGGCGATGATCGCCTGCACCGTGGGCCCGGTGAAGACCTTATCGCCCGTCAGCAACTCGTAGAGCACGCAACCCAGGCTGTACAGGTCGCTCCGTCCATCGACGTCGACCAGGCCGGCGATCTGCTCCGGGCTCATGTAGGCCGGAGTGCCCAGCAGGGCACCGTCCTGCGTGAGCGTGTCGCCGCCCGCCGCACTGAGCGCTTTGCCGATGCCGAAGTCGGTCACCATGGCCACGCCGTCGTGGATCATGATGTTCTCAGGTTTGATGTCTCGATGGATGATGCCCTGCCGATGCGCGTAATCGAGCGCGCCAGCCACCGCCCGCGCGATCTCCAACGCATCCTCCACCGGGATTCGGCCCTCGCGGGCCATTCGCACGCGCAGCGACGCTCCCTCGACGTACGGCATGACGAAGTAGAGGTGCCCGTCGTCTTCGCCGGAGTCGTAGAGCGGCAGGATATGCGGGTGACTCAGTCTCGCGGCAAGCTGGATCTCACGCAGAAAGCGCTCCTGACCGATGCCCGACGCCAGCTCGGGACGCAGGATCTTGATCGCCACCGGACGGTCGTGCTTGAGATCCCGGCCCAGAAACACGCGGGCCATGCCCCCACTGCCGACCTCACGCTCGACCGCGTAGCGGTCGGCAAACGCGGTGGTGTCTTCCGAGTGCCTGGACATGGGCGGGAAAGATGTGCGGCGGGGCCGCGCTGCGGCAGTGGTGCCCCGGTGCCGTCCCCGTCCCACATAGGCGATGTACAACCTAGCGATCCGTCGCTGGAGCCTGCAGCTTAATGCACGGTTGGAAGCCCCTACGATGCGGGAATGAGATGAGAGTGTATCCGCAGACCTTCTGTGTCGTGACATTGCTGTTCGCTATGGTCCCTTGGACCACCGTGGCGCAAGACCGCGAGAACGGGGCAAAGAAATCGACCCTGGATGGCGTCTATACAGAACCGCAGGCGCGGCGTGGAGCACAGATCTACGAAAACATTTGCGCCGAATGCCACGACCTCGACGAGTTCATGGAACCGCTCATGCAGTCGTGGATGGGCGCCCCGATCAGCATGCTGTTTTTCGAGATCACCGACCTCATGCCCGCAGACTCCCCGGGCTCGCTCGAACCCGCCGAGTACGCCGACGTCTTGGCTTACATCCTCGAGTTGAACGGACTCCCCCCCGGGCCGGCCGAGCTGGAACCCTCAGACGAAGTACTCAAACGGATCATCCTCGAACTGAGAGAGTGAGCGGGCAGGCGGGCAGGCGGGCGGTCGGACGGACGGGCAGGCGGGCAGACGGGCGGTACTCGCTGTTTCGTCAGGCGATCGTGACGCGCAGCGGGCAATTCCACCAATAGTATTGCGTAGAAAATAGTATGGCCGTAACTTTTAGTTATGGCCAGAATCACTGTCAAAGGTACCTATTCGCTGGACGTTGGCACCGTCCAAGCCCTCGAGGGCCTGGCCCGCCGATGGGACGTTTCCAAATCGGAGGCGCTGCGACGCGCCATCCGCGCCGCCGCGCGCGACGCCCAGGAGGACCGCGACGCACTAGCAGCCTTGGACGAGCTACAGCGGTCCCTCTGCGTCAGTGAGACGTCGGCGGAGAAATGGGTGGCGGAGGTGCGAGCGGAGCGGAGAGCATCGGGGCACCGGCGCGACACGTGACGTCGAACGTTCATCTCGACACCGGCTTCCTGATCAGATCGTTGGTGCCTGCATCCGACGAGGACCGGCTGCTCCGCGCATGGCTCAGCAGCGGCGCTGTCCTCGGCATGAGCGCTATTGGTTGGGCTGAGTTCCTGTGTGGGCCGATCGAGAACGCAGACGTTGAGCTGGCGCGGCGAGTCGTCTCGGAGCGCGTCCCGTTGGATGAGGACGACGCTGAACTCTCGGCACGATTGTTCAACCTCGGAGGACGGCGCAAAGGCTCGCTCACCGACTGCATGATCGCCGCAACGGCGATCCACCACCGCGCGGCGCTCGCTACGACCAACCCAACCGATTTTCGACGGTTCGGATCCGCCGGGCTGGACGTGATGAGCGCGTAGCCACGCTTGGACCCCAGACATGGTACTACTCGATGGTGATGGAATGGCCACGGAAACCACGGACCCCACACCACCCAATGGAGACTAGCTCGACGATGGCACTTGGATGGTCTACAATGGAGGAGGTGGAGGGATGGGAACAACGAAGCGGGGTGTGCGGCGGGTGGAGTTCCGTGGGTTCCGTGGCCATCACGGGGAGGGGGGGGAGCGAAAGGGCCCACATCATCCGTCCATCGTTTACCCGAAATCTCCGGAAGAACAAGAAAAGGGCGCCGCCCTCAAAGAGAGCGGCGCCTTTGCACAAATCAGTTCAAGAGGCGGAACGGGCGAGTACCTGCCTATTGCCGGGTCGACCCACTCTGACCCGCCGTCGTCCCGGTAGCGGTACCCGAGTAGTCGATCACCAGCGCGACACGCCGGTTGGCCAGGCCCGCGTCACCCCAGGCGCCCGGCGTGATCTGCCGGTCGGGTGCTTCGCCGTAACTCACGACCCGAACGCGCTGCTCCACGAGACCCTGTGCCAGCAAGTACTGCTTCACCACGTTGGCGCGGCGCTCGCCGAGCGCGCGGTTGTACTCCGCGTCGCCTGCCGGGTCGGTGAAACCCTCGATAGTCACGGTCGCTATCGGGTAGTATGTCCCGACGATGTTCGCAAACCGGTCGAGCAGCTCCCGGTCGCCGACTCGAATCGAATCGCTGTCGTAATCGAAGTGCACGGGTGAATTGAACCGGACGGCGTTTTGGAGTTCCTGAATGTCCGTGTTGAATTCCCGTCGCGTGCTCTGCAGCTCCTGGTCGAGATTTTCGACCCTGCCAGACATCACTCCCAGGACGTCGACCCGTTCCTCGAGTTGGCCGACACGCGCATCCCCGGCGTCGATCCGCTGCGCGAGCGCGGCGTCCCCGCCGAGCATCTCTGCCCGAATACCGGCAATCTCCGTATTGAGCACCTCTTGGTTCAGGCCGCCGCACCCCGCCACCATGAGTGCGATTCCCCCAATCAGGGTCATCGCGATGCGTTTGAGTCTCTTCTCCATGGTTCGCTCCTTAGTCCTGACGGAGGTGGTTCAAATGTCCGTCTTGCCAACCCTCGCTGGCCGGCCCGCGTGGCTCCAGGGACGGACGCGCCGGAGGGATTGCCAATCTAGGAGTCTCTGGAAAAAGCGCAAGGCCAAACACCCCATTGAGTTATGGGGCGCACCCGAAGCAAGAGATGAGGCGGGGGTTCGTTGGCTGACAGCGACCCGCCACCGGCTTCCAACTCTCCGGTGGCGGGCCGCTGCGCTGTTCAATTAATGGCGAAGCAGTAGAAAAAGCCGTTCCCGCCCGTACCCTGCAGGTTCTCCTGGCTGCAGCCCCGCGACCCGTGCGCCGAGTTCCACGACGTGGGATTCTGACCGCCGCCGTTGCGATCGTGGTGGCCCACGCGCGCGCTGCCCTCGCCGTTGCTGGTCCAGTTCGAGCAGGTCGTGTCGTCGTCTCCAGGAAGCGCCGTCCCGTCCATCTGCGATCCCGTGATGATGTCGTGCATGTTTGGGCTGTCGCCCCTGCCGTTGACTTCGTCACCCTTCTCGGTGAGCTGCGTCTGCTTGGTCAGGTTGACGCCGTTGCTGTGAAGGTGAGCGAGATCGCGCGCGACCAACACACCCTTGGAGTTGTGCCAGGGTCCAGTGCCGATCCGGTCACTCGCGTTCACGCCGCCCGATCCGGTCGTGCTGAGGTAAGCATGCCAGGTCATGCCGTCAGACCCGGCAGCCTCGGCCAACGCCGCACAGTGACGGTCCGCCCCGGCCAGACCACCCAGGTTGGCACCGTCACCCGGGCCCGCGCTCGTGATGAAGAACGTCATCGGGTTGTCCTGGGGGGGGGGGGTAGACGCCAGGAATACGAGCGGTAGTGCGGCGAGAACAAATCGCATCTTCTTCATGTCGGTTCTCCTGTTGGGTAGCTATCAGAGCTGACATCTCAACGGCGCGGCCACACCACTCCCTGGTTGTCCGCCGTCACCGGTCCGAGACCCTTGTAGACGAACTTCTGCACGCGCTTTCCTTCATAGGTCTCGGTGGTGTAGATGTTGCCCTTCGAATCGGTGGCAATACTGTGCACCGCGAAGAACTGACCCGGCTGACGGCCCCCGTCGCCGAAGCTCGTGAGGATCTCCATCGTCTCTCGGAGGATGATGTACACCTTCATGTTCTTGCCATCGGCAAGGTAGATGAACTTCTGCTCCGGGTCTTTCGAAAACGCGATGTCCCACGTCGAGCCGTCACCGAGCGTCTCGGTCGCGATGAACACCTCGCTCACGTAGGTGCCGTCCTTTCGAAACACCTGAATGCGGTCGTTCGGGCGGTCGCACACGTACACCAGCCCGTCGTTCGTCGGCTCGGCGCAGTGCACCGGCGTTCGGAATTGCTGCGCGGGCTCTTCGCCGGGGGTGTAGGGACCGATGTCGGTGTCGTCCGGCTCGTTGCCGTAAGCTCCCCAATACCGCTTCAGCTCACCGGTGTCCATGTCGATGACGGCGATGCGCCTGTTGCCGTAACCGTCGGCGATGTACGCTTCGTTGGCGTCCGCGTCGAACGCGATCTTGGCGACGCGTCCAAAATCTTCCCTATCGTGGCTGCCGTCGTTCTGTCCGGGACGGCCGAACTGCGCCAGGAACGTGCCGTCCCGGGCGAACTTGAGGATGTGCGCGTCGTCCCGGCCGTTGCCGCCGATCCACAGGTTATCCATGTGATCCACGGTGATTCCGTGGTTCGATTGGGGCCAGTCATAACCGTCGCCGGGGCCACCCCAGAACCCGACGAGGTTGCCCTCCTGATCGAACTCGAGGACGTTTGGCGCGGGAAGGCAGCACTCACCCGTGGGCGGATCGGTCGATGCGCCCAACTCCGTCCTCAAATTGCCGTTGCCCCGATGGACGATCCAGATGTGGTCTTGGGAATCGACCGTTACGCCGATGGCCGAGCCCAAAACCCAGTGATTCGGTAACGGCTTCGGCCACAGCGGGTCCACCTCGAACATCGGCACGCCGTCGCCCGAATCCTGTGCCTGCCCGGCACAGCCAACCGACAGCACAGCCAGCGCTAGCAAGGTCTTCCCGGCAGCAGGAAGATTACGTGTCCGAATCATTTGCTTCCTCCCTAGTATCGATGGCGAGGTGCAGTCGCCTGGTCTTCCGTACGAAGCTTCGCAGCCCCATTCTACCTGCGGTGTATTGATCCCGTAAGAGCCACCGCCCTTTGCCGACGAGTCACACGAGTTGCCGAGACGCCCATCCACACGGCCCCGGTTTAGCCACAGAGAACACCGAGGGCACCGAGCCCGCCTACCCATCCCGAGTTTGGATGTTTGTCGAAAAAACCTCCCGGAGCCAACCAACTCAGAAAAGGGGGTCGGGGGCTCGGCGATCTCTGTGGACTCTGTGGCTAAATGGAGTGGCGTGGCTGAGTCGACCGTGCAGGGTTGTGGTTGCAGCGGATCCGGGAGCCGAGCGCCGTGCTAGCGAGCAAGAGCAGAATCGTTGCACCGACCATCGTGGCTGCATTGGTGGCATGGTGGATCGTCGCGATGCCGGCCGCGTCGCCCGCGCACGAAATCCCGAACGACGTGACGATCCAGATCATCGTCAAGCCGGAGGGACAAACGCTCCGCCTGCTCGTGCGCGTGCCGCTCCGCGCAATGCGCGACATGGAGTTTCCGCTGCGTGGCCCCGGCTACCTCGACCTCGCACGAGCCGACGCCCAATTGCGCAACGCCGCTCTCTTGTGGATCGGCGATGAGGTGGAGCTGTACGAGGACGACACGCGGCTCACGAATCCCCAGCTCGTCGCCGCCTTGGCATCGATTCCCTCCGACCGGTCGTTTCGCAATTACGACGACGCATTTGCACACGTCACGGGCCCGCGACTGCCCGATGAAACCGCGCTCTACTGGGAAAACGCGATGCTCGACATGCTGTTCGAGTATCCGATAGCGTCGGACCAATCCGACTTCTCGATTGACCCCGGGCTCGAGCGCTTGGCGCTGCGCGTGCTCACCGTGATGCGGTTCCTGCCACCGAACGGCGCCGTTCGCGCGTTCGAATACCGGGGCGACCCGGGGCTCGTCAGGCTCGATCCGCGATGGCACCAAGCCGCGTTGCGGTTCGTCGCCTTGGGGTTCGAGCACATCCTGGACGGGATCGACCACCTGCTGTTCCTGCTGTGTCTCGTCATCCCGTTCCGGCGCATCCGCGGGCTCGTGCTGATTGTCACCGCGTTCACCGTGGCCCACTCGATCACACTCATCGCATCGGCGTTCGGCCTGGCCCCCAACACCCTATGGTTTCCACCGCTCGTCGAG
>JADFPO010000151.1 GCA_022562295.1 Gemmatimonadota bacterium | reverse complement strand
CAGACCCGAGTATGAAACCTCCATCCTCGATGACTTGGAGTGGCTGAAACTCGAACCGGACGACCGCTACGGCTCACGGTATCGCCAAGACGAGTACGGCGACCGGTACGCCGCTGAACTGACTCGTTTGTCATCGCGCTATCGAACCTACGCGTGCGAATGTACCAGGGCGATGATTGGGGAATCTTCTCCGGAGATTGGCTCGGTAGGTGCATATTCCGGACGATGTAGGGACCGCGGGTTAGCTCGCGGTCCCGGTCGTGGCGTGCGTGTTGTTGTAGAGCCTGGGGTCGAGAAGTTCACGGACGTGTTGCTCGGCGAACTGCATCAGGATGCAGCCAGCGGCGGCGATCCTCTTCTAGTGGATCGGGCAGGTAATTGGACCTACCACCTTTCGGTTGTGGCGGACGATCTTCACGAGGGGGTCAACTTCGTGATCCGAGGCGAAGACTTGCTGGATACCACCGGACGCCAGATTCGACTGGCCCGCATGCTGGGACGAACGACACCACTCGTCTTCCTGCACCACCAGTTGATTAAGGACGATCCCGGCAACAAGTTGAGCAAGCGAGACGGAGCGCTGGGCGTGCGAGAGTTGCGCGCTCAAGGCATGACGCCTGAGGAACTGCTCGGTTTGGCGGTTCATCGTGTAGGCCTCACAGCTGCACCCAAACCGCTGGCGGCGGACGAGCTAGCAGGGCTGTTTGGGCGCACGGAGTAGGAGAAATCTTGGCTGCCCTTCCCGTTCCCATTGGGATTCATCGCGACGACCATCAAGTCGTTCTGAAGTGGTCTGAAACCGAGCAAACCGCCTATCCGGCGCGTGACCTCCGGCTCGCGTGTCAGTGCGCCCAGTGTCGCAACGAGATGACCGGCGAGGTCCTGCTCGATCCGCAGACCATCCCCGACGACATCAAGCCGCTTTTGATATCCCTGGTTGGGGGGTACGGTTTTCGCGTGGACTGGAGTGACGGACACGGCACGGGGATCTACACGTACGAGATGCTAAGGCGGAAAGGTGGGCGGTAGGCCACGCCCGGCGGCACCACACCCCTTCCGCCCCTCAACCCGGCGGGCCCACCCTCCCATCAACCCCGCCCGGCGGGCCCCCGCCGCCCTTCCACCCATCCTGGCGGCCGGCTGGTACCGCCCGCCTGCCCGCCTGCCCGCCTGCCCGCCTGCCCATCCGCCCAACCGCCCGTCATCCCACCACGACGCGCGGCAACTCCGGATTCAGGTGCATCAGGATATCGTAAACCGAGACGCCGGTTGCGGCGGCGAGGGCGTTTGGCATGATCTCGGGACGGTCCGGTCCCACGAGCGTCACGGTGTCGCCCACTTCGACGCGTTTGTCCGTGCCGATTTCTACGATCGCGTGGCTCGCGCTGACAGCCCCGATCACCGGATAGAGGTTTTCTCCGATCAACACGCGAGCCCCGTTGACTGCCTGGCGCGGATACCCGTCCGCGTGCCCCACCGGTAGCGTCGCGATCCATGTATCCCGCTCGGCCACGTAGTTGCGTCCGTAGCTGACGCTGTCGCCGGGGCGAAGCCTCACGACCCGCACGACCCGCGCCTTCAGGCGGAATGCCGGACGCAGTGTCGACATGGCTCGCTCGATCTCGGGGTGGCTCGGGTAGCCCCCGTACAGAGCGATTCCGGGCCGCACCATGTCGAGCCGAGCCTGGGGGAGGTGGAAGACGCCGTTCGACGACGCCGCGTGCAACCGCCCGAGGTCCAATCCGTCTCGCTTCGCCCGGTCGGTCAACTCGGTGAAGCGCTGCAGCTGCTCGCGGTCGAAGTCCGTTTCTTCCACAAAAGCCATGAACGTTCCGCCGATCCGAAGCTCGGCGCGTGGGGCCAAGTCCCGCATCCACGTCAGCGCTCGGGTGTACGGCATCCCCATGCGGCCCATCCCGGTGTCGAGATAGAGATGTGCGTCCACCGGCCGCCCGACCCGATTGGCCAGTCGCTCGACGCGATTGACGGCGTCATCGGTGTAGAGGCTGATCGCGATCCCACGCGACACGAGTTCTCGTGCGTCCGATTCAGCGCTCATTCCCATCAGCAGAATGGGCTTGTCCACACCGGCGTCGCGCAACGCAATGGCCGCGCTCGCTTTAACGACCGCCAGGCCCGCGATTTGAGGCATCGCCGCCAGCATCGGTCCCACGATGGTGAGCCCGAGTCCATACGCGTTGTTCTTGACGACTGCGAGAATGGGACGCCCGCCGGCGAGTCGTGCGACCTCGCCCACGTTGTGCCGCAACGCGGCCTCGTCGACCTCGATCCACGGATCGAAACGATCGGTGATCTGATTGCGCTGTGTCCTGGCTGTTACGGGCCGCGTCTTGGTAAGGCTCATCGCCGCGGCTCCAGCGACGAAGTTCCGTCGGGAAATGCTCATGAGGACTCCTCCGTGAGATCCGGCGCACCTCGATCAAGATAGGGCGACAGGTTGCATGGCCGCCAGCGGTTGTGGCGTCTTAGCATGCCTCGACACCTGACACCCGACACCCAAAGCCTGAGAACCTCGTCTCCTGTGTAAGATTCTCGTGTGCGTGCATGACATGCACCCTGAACGTCGGAAATGAGACATGTCCGAATCTGGAGGCACCGCCACCGCTGCAAAGGCTCTCAACGCCGAGTTGCGGGACTACTTAAGGCAGTGGGAGGAAGCCAAGAGCAGCGCCAGCCGGCTCGTGGAGGACCTGTCGGACGAGCAGCTCCTGTGGACGCCGTCGCCGGACGGTTGGTCCATCGCCGAATGCTTCGGACACCTGAATGCCACGGTGGAAGCCTATTTCCCGAGGATCGATCGCGCGATTGAAGAGGGACGAGCGGCTGGGCTCCTGGGTGACGGTCCCTTTCGGCACGGGTTTCTAATGAACCGTTTCATCAAGATGCTGCAACCGCCGCCGCGGCGCCGTTTCAAGGTGCCCGGTCCAATCTTTCAACCCAAGGTCGATACCCCGGTGAGAGACACCTGCGAGCGGTTCTTGTCGCATCAGGATTCCTTGGCGGAGCGGGTTCGCCGGGCTGACGGGCTGGATCTGGCTCGAGTGCGGCTGGTGTCACCGGTAAGCCGATGGCTGCGCATGAGCCTCGGTCAATGTTTTTCCCTTGTGGCAACGCACCAGCGGCGGCACTTGTGGCAGGCCGCGCGTGTGCGGGACACCGCGGGCTTTCCCGATTAGCGTGCCGACGAAAAGTGCGGAAATACCGGTTCATAATCGGATAGAATTTCAGTGGAGCGACCGGTACGCTTAGGTCGAGTCCGAACCCGTGGAGGATGTGTGAACAGTCAGGAGTTGTGGAAGGCCGTATCGAACCGAGACCCGGCCTACGATGGCTCGTTCGTTTTCGGCGTGAAGTCCACCATGATCTATTGCCGTCCGTCGTGCTCCAGTCGGCGGGCGAAGCGTGAGAACGTGCAGTTCTTTGCCCTTCCCGAAGTGGCCGAGGCGGCAGGCTTCCGTGCCTGCCGCCGGTGCCATCCTCGACGGTCCCGATCGAAGGATCCTCGCGTGAAGATGGTCAAGAGAGTGTGCCGTGAGATCGACCGGCGCCGCGACGGTGTGCCGTCGCTGGCCGAGTTGGCGATCACCGCCGGAGTGAGCCGGGGGCACCTCCAGCGCACCTTCAAACGGGTGGTGGGGATCTCTCCGCGCGACTATGCCGAGGCTCGCCGTCTCGGCAGGCTGAAACGAGACCTACGCGCCAAGCGGAGCGTGACCGAGGCGCAATACGCGACTGGGCTGGGGTCGAGCAGCCGGTTGTACGAGCGGGCCCCCGCCCAGTTGGGCATGACGCCTGGGGAATATCGGCGCCACGGCCGCGGCGCCACCATCCGTTTTGGTTTCGCACGGTGCGCGTTGGGAGAGCTACTGGTAGCAGCTACGACGAAGGGCATCAGCACGGTGAAGCTCGGTGATGGACGGCGCCTGCTCGAAGCGGAATTGCGCGAGGAGTTCTCTGAGGCAGTCGTGACCCGCGACGACGCCGCATTGGATACGCTCCTCAGCACGGTCGTGAAGCTCGTCGAGGGAGAGGGCAACGGTGCGACCCTGCCGGTGGACGTTCACGCCACCGCCTTTCAGTGGAGGGTGTGGCAGTTGCTCCGGTCCATTCCGGTTGGCGAGACGACAACCTATGGGGCTTTGGCGGCGGAACTCGGGTCCCCGGGGGCGGCGCGCGCGGTTGGCCGCGCGTGTGCCACCAATCCCGTGGCCGTGGTGATTCCCTGTCACCGCGTGCTCCGGAATGACGGGGACCTCGGAGGATACCGGTGGGGACTGGCGAGAAAGAAGAAGCTACTGGAGACCGAAGTCCGAGTGCCGGCTACGGGCTCCTAGAACCGGTGCGTGTAGTTGAGCTTCGTGCTCACGCCGCGAGAGCGCGTCGCAAAATCGAAATTCTGCAGCCGCGTTCCCAAGTTATCCCAGTTGTGCGTGTAGACCAGGAAGAGGTCGTTCCCGGGCCGGATGATCCATCGGAACTTGGCGAACAGACCGACCAGCTCGCTGTCGTCGTCATACTGCACATCTCCCGTCAGCGAGGCCCACGGGCTCAGGTGCCAGCCGCCCTCGAGGCGCACGAGGTTGGTGGTGAAGTTGCCTTCAGGAAGATCGATGATGTTGCGCTCATATCTCGAGGACACGCTGAAGCCGGGCCGGGGGCGCGCGGTGAGGCCGAACTCGTAACCCCTTCGGGTCCCGGACCAGAACTCACCGCCGCGGAGTTCCACATTGACGGAAACGATCCGGCGGCCTGCCGTGCGGGCGCTCGCCCGCCAGCTGACGGTGTTGTAGCGACCCGCCGGAATCGTCACGCCGCTGATGGTGAACTCGTCCTCTGGTTCCAGCCGCTCGAACAGCTGTGTCACGTCGAAGTCCACTCGATCGCCGCTGTCGAACCTGAGACCCAGCAGTTTGAAATCCGTCTTCCGGGTCTCGAGGTTCCACTGCATGTCCATCAGATACTCGAACCTTATCTCCCACTGTAACTGACGCAGCCCGAGTAAATCTCTCGGGCGTGGCGAGAACGACACCGTCGGCTGCAGTCGGCGGAATCCGTTGCGGCGTGTGAAGCCGAGGGCCGGATCGAAGTCCTTATCCAGTTCCCGGTATGAGCTGCTGATACGCCAAAGGTCGTTGGGATAATTGATCCGAATTCCCCGCGCCGATCGATCCCAGAACGACGAGGTGTCGGCACGTTCGGGGTCCGAGTTCCACACGGCGAACGCTTCGAACTGGAAGTTCTTGTCTCCCAGGAAGCGGGATGTGTAGAAATCCAGGTCGGCACCCACCGTATGTCGGTCCAGGGGGGCGAACCCGGTGGAGTCTGCTGCGGTGCCCCTGCGAGTGTAAATCGCGCCGATGGTCGACTGGCGCATGAATGTGCGCTTCACGCGGGCGATGGTGAAATCCTCGGCCTGGATCTGGTTGATGAGTCCGTCGGAGTCGATCCGCGTTTCGTGTCCGGTTCGAACCTGCACGAACCCCAGCTCGTAGCGGCCGGCCTGACCGCCGAGACGTGCGCCGTACGTGATGGGCACCGGTTCGCCGTCGGTCAGCCCGATGTTGCGGCTGAAGTACGGCGTGACCCCGTTCCGTTGCGCGAAGCTGAAGACTCCGGATCCCTCCAGGAAGAAATCCCTCCGTTCGGGGAAGAACTGCGCAAACCGGGTGAGGTTGGTTCGCCGTTGGTCCACCTCCACTTCGGCGAAGTCGGTATTGATGGTGGCCGCGGCCCGAATGCTCGACGTGATGTTGTACGAAAAGTCCAACCCGGCGTCCGCGGGGAAATCGGTGGGATCGATGCCGGGATCGGTCGTCGGGGTGTTGCGCCAACCCGCCACGGCGTACGGTTTTGCCTCGAGCCCCATCCCCTGAGACATACCCTCCAGTCCCGTCAGGCGCCCGGCAAAAACCGGCCGTGTGAGTTGTTGATTGCGCCGGTGCCCAGTCCACATCATCTCTTCGTTTTTGCGGCGCACCGTGCGCTGGAAATTGATTCCCCAAGTGTCGTTCGAGGGATCGAAATTCAGCGTGCGGAAGGGAATGCGGATCTCGGCCGACCACCCGTCCAGACGCCGCACCACGCGCGCTTCCCAGATGCCGTCCCACGACTTGTTGACGCCGAAGGCGCCCCCGCCTCTGAACCCACCCCGGCCGAAGCCCCCGCCGCCGCCCCCACCGATGAGGCCGTCGCCCATGAGGCCCGCCGGGTTGATCTCGAAGAAGTAACCGGTCCGCTGGTCGAGGAACGTGTCCAGGATCCACATGAAACGGTCGTCGGTTCCGAGACTCGCGTCCCGCTGTTTTTGATAGGCCAGAATACCGTCGGGGTCGCTGTCGTAGAGGATGGCGCCGATGTAGAGATCGCTGGCGTCGTAGACGACGAAGACCTCCGTCCGTTCGGTCGCCGGCTCCCCCTGGTCAGGATCGCGCTGCAGGAATCCCGTCGCCGGCGTGGCCCGGCGCCAGACGGGTTCGTCGATGTTCCCGTCGAGAGTGATTCCCTCACCCGGCTCGATGTGGATTGCCTGCAGGGTTGGGCGCTCATCGCCATTCCCGTCGGTCTGGGCACTTGCCTGGCTGGCGGGTGCCAGTGCCGCGAGGAGCGCAATGACCCAGCCACCGCGAGGGCGGACGTTGGTCGGGACAATTGTTGTCGACTGTGGAATTGCCATCTTGTTATGAAATCGCCGGCCGGCCGGCGGTGAGAGCGACGTTTGCGGCGTAACCGGTAAGATACGCGACAGGCGGTTCCGTTGTTGAAATGAATCGCCAAGGGTCCGCTGCCCGAGGGGTTCTGGGGAGCTGGGTGGGGGCGGCTGAAAAGCCGGTGAGATGGCTTCTTGACCCGTTTCTGACAAATTCCTGACCGTTCCGTCACCTTGCGGGACGGTCATATACCTAGAATGCAAGACTCTACCATAGAGGGGCTCATCATGAATCGTTCGTTGTCTCTTGTTGCCCTGATTGCGGGTGTGGGCGCTCTACCCTTGCGGGCGCAGTTCCCACCGGATTCACTGGTCAATCTGCAGGTGTTGCCGGAGGACACCGAGGTCCGCGAACTCATCGGCATCATGCGCGGGTTCGCGCTGGGATTGGGTGTGCGGTGCGAGCATTGCCACGTGGGCGAAGAGGGGCAGCCCCTTTCCACATTCGATTTTCCGGCTGACGAAAAGCCCACAAAGGCGAAGGCGAGAGAGATGCTCCGCATGGTGCAGGCGATCAATGGAGAGCACCTTGCCAACCTGTCCGAGCGGTCCGACCCCCCCATTGAGGTGACTTGCGCAACGTGCCATCACGGCCTGAACCGGCCCGTCACACTCACTACTGTTTTGCTCCAGACGCGCGCGGACGAGGGAATCGATGCGGCTATCGACCAATACAGGCGGATCAGGGAACAGTACTTCGGGAGCTGGACCTACGACTTTACCGAAGCCACGCTGACCGACGCCGGGCAACAGATCGGCCGGGCCCATCCCGACGATGCCATCGAGTTCCTCAATCTGAACAACGAGTTCTTTCCCGAGTCACCGGGCATTTACCTCTTCCTCGGTCAGATCTACGCGATCAAAGGCGACACCGCGACGGCGGTCGCCAACCTCGAGCGGTCGCTGGAACTCGCTCCCGGGAATCCCGCCGCCACACGGGTGCTCCGCCAGCTGGGTCGAGATTGATGTCAGGAATTGGGGAACGCGGCTAACACAGGGTCGCGCTGGCGGTCGCCGCGTCTCGTAGCGGCCGAATCGGCTTGAATCCCGGTTTGACGCTGGTCCTGCTTAGCCAGGTACCGGCTCCTACAGGCGATGGCTTCGAATGATCCGTAGCGCATACTCCCGACCCGACGCGGTGAGCGGGAGACCATCCAGGTGGGGTTCCTTAATCCCAAATATAGCTAACACTAATAATAATGTTGTGCTCGACTATATCAGGGCTCGAATGGCTATCTCCGGTGTAAGTCTTTGTGGGGGTTGATCGTTTACTGTCGAACCCGGGACCGCAAATTGGATATCGGCTCACAAGTGGGCAGTCACAACGAATCTTGATCTGAGAGATGATGAATATGGAACGAACAGTGACAATGGCGTTGGTGATGGTCGCGTTGTCGGGATGCTACCA
>JADFPO010000005.1:8675-77006 GCA_022562295.1 Gemmatimonadota bacterium | reverse complement strand
GCCTGCAGCCAAGTCAGCCAGTGGAATGACAACGAGGCCATCTGTACGCTCACACAGGATGTGTTCGAGCCAATTCAAGTTGAGTCCAGCAACACGACCTTGGACGGCGCGGGGCACCTCGTTCGGGTGCCGTCGCCGCAGATCGCGATCTCGATTGCGTCGTCCGATGGCGTTAGCTCCCTGGTTGGCGTCACCGTGCGCAACTGTCGGGTGGAACACGACTTTGACGGCCTCGTGGTGTTTCCCGCGGTGAGCAACTCCACCATCGAGGCCAACACCTTTGTCTTGACGACCAACGCGGTTCGTGCATCAGTACTGCTGTTCGGGGCGGGCGGCGGTATTCACGTCCGCGACAATATCTTTGAAGAGAGTTTCGGCGTTCTCGTTCGAGATACGCCGTCCAGCGTTGTCACCGAGAACAGCATGTCGGGCCCACTCGGCATCCGGTTGAGCGGTTCGGCCGCCCGCAACAATCGGCTCTCCTAACCATTTAGTGGGTCGCTCAAACGCCTAAACGGCGCGGAGCGTGGCGATGGGCTGCGAATTTTCTTGCGCCTAGGACAAATAAGCTATCAGTTTTCCCATTCACCGGCTAGGCTGATGCACCGCGCTATGCGGTGATGGCGGTCAAAGCGGTCCGTAACAGCCGAATCCGTCAGTGCACAGCGATCAAGTCCGCAGAGCAGGCGATATCAGAGAAGCCTCGGTGCGGCTGGACGCAAGAGGACATTCGAGGCTGTGAAAGCCTCGCTCAGGCTGCCTCCCAGTTATCGTCCTCATCGGGTGGAGTGTCGTCGAAATCGAAATCATCTTGAGACAGCTGCCTTGCAGACGCTTTCGGCGGTGGGTCAGCGGGCAAGCCGGCAGCGGTCAAGATCGTCCGGATCGTCTCTCGGTCATGGATGGTGGCGATGAGCCGCATCGGACCGCCACACTTGCTGCATTTTAGAACCTCATACGCGAACACGCGCCTCATCAATTCGGCCCAGCAATAGTTCTTGCGTTTCTTGTCTCGCCGTGGCGCTTTCGCGGCCGGGACAATCTTATTGCGGCAGCTCGCCGCCGGTCCCCTCACATAACACTGACAAAGCGACGATCGTCACCGTCTACTATCCGTATCACCCCTTGTACGGCCAATCGGTGCGTGTCCGACGACGCGGGGCGCCGGGCGGCTGCGAGCTGCTTTACTGCGAGTTCGCGGACGGAGCGATAGCCACGGTGCCGACGTGGATGACGGACGCCATCGTGTGTAGCACCGTGACCACCGGTGAACCGTTTGTGGAGGTGACGGCCCTGCTGCAGGTACGAACCCTTCTGGACGCCCTCCACGCATCGGATGCCGCATCCGTGAGCGTCGGGGTCCGGGAGGATACGCATGAGAGCAAAGTTGAAGGTGGAGTCGAGACAACTCTGCCTGCTTCCGACGGAGAAGGTGCCAGCGCCACTACCGGAGACGCAGCAGGAGATCTTCGAACTGTTCGCAAAGCTGGTGCTCGCAGCAGCACGAAGCGAACGCAGCACAAGAGAGACGTGCGATGAACAAGATCACGGCTGAGCACCTGCAGCGTGGCGCGATCGTCTACGTTCGCCAATCGTCCATGTGGCAGGTTGCGAACAATCTGGAAAGCCAACGCCTGCAGTACGCCCTTGCGCAAACAGCTCGTGAGCTCTCCTTCCAATCGGTTGAGATCATCGACGAAGATCTGGGCCGTTCGGCATCTGGCTCGACCCAGCGGCCTGGCTTCGAGCGTCTGATAAACTCCGTGTGCGCGGGAAGCGTAGGCGCAGTGTTCAGCATCGAAGCTTCGCGGCTCGCGCGCAACGGACGCGACTGGCACAACCTGATCGAGCTATGCGGTCTCGTCGGTACGCTCATCATCGATTCGGAGGGCGTCTACGATCCGCGCTCGAGCAATGACCGTCTATTGCTCGGTTTGAAGGGCACCATGAGCGATTTCGAGCTCACCCTCTTCCGGCAGCGGTCTATGGAAGCGATCCGCCAGAAAGCCAAGCGCGGCGAGTTGCGTTTTTGTCTTCCGATCGGGTTGTGTTGGACCGACGACGGGAAGATCGAATTGGACCCAGACCGTCGCGTACAAGGAGCGATCAGGCAGGTGTTTGACAAGTTCGTCGAGCTCGGGAGTGTGCGGCAGGTGTTGATGTGGCTCGCCGACGCGAACCTCTCCGCACCTCGGGTCAAAGGCAACAAGAACTGGGGGCCACAACGGGAGGTCGTATGGCGACGTCCGGCATACGCAACGGTGCTGGCAATTATCCGCAACCCTCTTTACTCCGGTGCTTACGTGTATGGACGCAGCGAATCGCGGACTCGCATCGTAGACGGCAAAGCTCACAAGACGAGCGGCCATAAGAAAGCTCGAGACCAATGGACGGCATTGATTCAGGACCATCACCCAGGCTACCTCTCGTGGGAGGAGTATGAGCGCAACCAACGGGTCCTTGCTGAGAACACGCACATGAAGAAGACGATAGGTCGCAAGGCGGGGCGGGGCGGACGCAGCCTTCTGACGGGCTTGTTGCGCTGTGCGCGGTGCGGCCGCATGCTGCACGTGATGTACCGCAAACAGTACGGTCGTTATGAATGTCGCAACGCGAACCGCGCTTTCGCAGCCCCTCGATGTATCGCCTTCGGGAGCAAGAAACCCGATCAGACTGTTGCCGCCGAGATAGTGCGCGTGGTGCAACCGCACGGAGTGGAAGTGGCTCTCGCGGCTGCGGAGCGTGCAACCGAGGTGCAGCACGAACAACGCGCGGCTATCGAGCTAGAGCTCGAGCAGGCACGCTACGAAGCGCGCCTGGCCGCCCGTCGATACGAGGCTATCGATCCTGACAACCGGCTGGTCGCGGGCGAGCTCGAGTCGCGGTGGAACGCGGCGCTCGAGCGCGTCGACGAAGTTGAGCTGCGCATTCGTGTACTCGTCCAGAACATCATGGAGCAGCCCGAGATCGAACCGGAGCGCTTCCTCGAGCTTGCCGATGATCTCGAGGCGGTCTGGAATGCATCGTCGAGCGACATGCAACTCAAGCAACGGATCGTGCGCTTACTCATCAACGAGATCGTCGTCGACATCGACGAGGAGGCAGCTGAGATCGTCATGGTGATCCACTGGCACGGTGGACGTCACTCCCAGATCCGTATTCAGCGGCCAAGGCCGGGGGAACATAGTGGTGCAACGAGCGTCGATGCCGTGGAGGTCGTGCGTCGCATGGCTGGGACTTGGCCGGACAAGGAGATCGCGGCGACCCTCAACCGCCTCGGTCTGAAGACCGGGGCGGGCAACACATGGATGGAGTCGCGAGTCTATTCGTTACGCAAGCGACTGAGGCTCGTGGGTTACGACGCGTCCAGACCTGACAGCTCCGTTGTGACCCTGAACCAAGCCGCCGAGCGATTGGGTGTTGGACCATGGGTCGTTCGCCGTCTGATCCAACAAGGACTTGTGAAGGCAACGCAGGTGGTGCGGTCGGCACCGTGGCAGGTCCAGGTCGCTTCCCTCGACACTGAGCAGGCTCGGCGCGGAGCTCTGGCGATCACCTCTCGACGGCATCGTCCAGCAAGCGGGACGCACGACGACCGAACCCTAACACTTCCAGGCACTTGACTACAGGAGGCACAATGTCACCCGATCGGCCGGTGCGAGGACACCGTGATAGCGAGTCTGGTTGACCATGGGCGGCGGGATGATGGGTAGTAGCTTTGCCACCAGATCCAGGGGCTCGAACAGAATCGCCGAGCTGCCGTCTGACCAGATTCTCTTGAGATGATATGCAATCTTGCCGTCGGGCATCCGCTGAAGACGGTCGTTGGCGATTGGCGGTCGAGCCGCATACCGGCAGAGCTTTTCCAGTGCTTTCCTGTCCGCGGACCGCACCCGAACGTTGGCGTGCAAGCTGAAGCCGTCGACGTTGACACATCGGGTGCTTGCAAGGTGCGGCGTCATCGCTACGGACGGCTCTCGGAGGCGCTCGATGGCTTGGCCTGCCCTCCTGCCCGTAGTGACCATGCTCGTGACGGACGCCGCGGAACAAGCCGCCAATAGCGGCTCGCGTTCCGCGAAGTCGTCGAATGCGTCGGGGTCACCGAGATCGTGGCCTGCTTGTTCGAGCAGGTGCAGCACTTTGCGACGGACGGCAATGGCGACATGAGCGATCGCTTCGTCGGTCGGGTTGCTGAGGGCAAAGAAGGTCGGTGGCTTTCGCCAATCGTCTTGCATGGAGACGTAGACCCCATCCATCGCCAGTGTGTGGAAGTGCAAATTCAATCGAAGACCGGAATCAGCGCGCTGAATAAACGTCACGGATCCGCATCTTGCTTCGCGTACGCTATCAAGGCCCAGCTCGATCTTGGCCGTCCATCGATACCAGCGATAAACCTCACGCAGGAAGAGGTTGAGGACCTGCGCGCAGAGATCCGCATTGTACGCCAGGATGTATCGGAGTCGTATTGGCAGCGATAAGACCCATTGCCTCACGGGCACGCGAGGCAAAACGTTGTCGACCAGATGTGCCGCGCTTTCACTCATGCGCCTTCCGCCGCACGATGGACACAGCCCCCTTACTTTACAGGACATCGCTACGAGATGTTGATCTTTGCAGTCGTCGCAGACAATGCGCACGAAACCCCTTCCAAGGATCCCGCAATCTAGAAATTTCTCCAGGCCACGGCGCACAAACCCCGGCACACGGCGACCATCGGCGTCGGCCTGCGCGAGGAACGTCGCCAAGTTCTCCTGGACGACCTGATACAACACTGTTTTCTCAGGTTCTCGTCGACGGTAGGTAGCCGATTGCATTCCCGACCGGGATCAGCAATTTCGGTACCATGGGGACGAGCACGGGTAAGCCTGGGTTCTTGTTCGAGTTGCTGTGGTAACTCGTGGCTCACGATGTCGCATGATGTCCATGATGCCACCGACGTTTCATTTTGGGACACGGAACAACCCTCGACCGCGTAACCAAAACACTGATCCACAATTCCTACCCCATCGCACGTCTCATGCGCCTCCGTCTGCACTCGATGCACCGGTACATGCCTGCGTTGTCCCGACCGCACTAAACGCACCGCCCCACGCGCTTGCGACGGATCGCGAGCCACTGGCCAAGCTCACTCATGCCACTGATAAATGCATCAGCTGTTCTGTGTAGTGGCACTCTGAACCACGGATCTCGGCCCCGAATCTTGTAGCCATCGCGGTTGCACTTTTCACCCGACTCTCCAGCATCGATGTATGACCGCACCGCATTGTCGTCCCAGGTTTCGGGAGGCGGGTCGAACGGTCGTCGAACAACCCGGCGCGCGTTACAACCCGCTGATGATCGTAGGGCCGTCGGGGGTGGGTAAGACCCACCTGCTTCACGCAATCGGCCGGGCTTTGTGCGATCGGAGCGGGCGAACGGTGGCCTGTCTCTCCGCCGAAACCTTCGTCGATGAGCTCGTCGCCGCTATCGAACACCGCGCTGTGCCGGGATGGCGGGCTCGGTACCGGTACGCATCGGCGTTCTTATTGGACGATGTGCAGAAGATCGCGGCGCGGAAGGAGAGTCAAGAAGAGCTGTTTCAGCTGTTCAACTTGTTCGCGGACGCCCATCGCCAGATGGTGTTTACTTGCAACGTGCAGCCGCAAGACATCGAAGGCCTCGACGATCGGCTGGCGTCGCGATTGGTGAGTGGATTGGTTGCCACGATCTCGCCACCGGATGCCGAGCTGCGCCGTACGATCCTGACGTCCAGGCTGGCGCGGGAAGGCGAGACCGCAGACGCGGCATTGATCGACTACCTCGTGGACCGCGACACGGACTCGGTGCGCTCGCTCCTCAGCATGGTGCAGCGGGTGACTGGGGGCGCCGAGGCGATGGGGGCCGCCATGACGGTACAGGTCGCTCGCGAGCTGTTGGAGCCGGAGGGACCGCGGCACACCCGGCCGTCCCTCAAAATGCGCACGAGCGGTGTGTTCGTTCCCCCGAGAGGCATCCAGAGTCGGGAGAAGTTCGTGTGGGAATGGCCGGATCCAATGGAGCGGATCATGGATGAGCTCACCTAATGGCCATCAAAGGGAGTTTGAAGGAGGCGTCCCTCCCCGACGTGCTGCAGTTGTTGGCGCTCGGACAAAAAACTGGGTGCCTAGCGTTGTCGGATCGGAGTAATCTCGGATACATCTACTTCGAAAACGGGCGTATCTGCTTTGCCTCCATCGTGAACCGGCGCGACCGGTTTGGCGATGTTCTGGTGAAGCGTGGAAAGATCACGCGGGAGCAGCTGGAAAGTGCCGTAACGGCTCAGGAGACGCAGCGTGACCGCAAACTGGGTGAGATCATGGTCGAGTTGGGAGTGATTAGCCGAGCCGACATGGAAGAGCACGTCCGGATTCAGGTCGAAGAGGCCGTGTATTACCTCTTCACGTGGTCGCAAGGCACGTTCCGCTTCGATGCCGATGTCGCTCCGGAGGGCGTGGATGTGGCCCTCTCCATCAATCCGCAATCCCTCCTGCTCGAGGGAGCCCGGCGCGTGGACGAATGGAGTCTGATCAAGAAACGGATTCCGTCGCTGGATCATGTTTATGCTGTCGAGCAAGAGCCCCTCGACGAGGCGGATGTCGAATTGACGCCGCAGCAAACCCTCCTCGTGAGCCTGATGGATGGGAAACGGACCGCTTTTCGGCTGCGAGAGGAATCGGGTCTGTCGGAATTCGAGACCGGGAAGGCGCTGTACGGACTCGTCACGGCGGGATTCGCGCATCGCGTCCGAGGTCCGCAGGAGAGTCCGTCGGGGGGGGCCGCCGTCGAGGCGCGGGTCGAAGAGCACCGAAACCTGGGGGTGGCCTTCTACAAGACTGGCATGCTCGACGAGGCCGCCCGCGAATTTCGCCGCGTGGTTGAACTCAAAGAAGGGGAGGCTGGAGGCTATTTCTACCTGGGCTTGGTTGCGGCCCAACAAGGCGATTGGGCCGACGCCGAGCGCGCCTTTCGGCGAGCGACCGAGCCTGGTGGGGGCCCGCCAAGCGCGCTGGCGAATCTCGCGTTGAGTCTCGAAAAGCTGGGAAGACTGGAGGAGGCCGATTCGGTGTACGGCGACGCAGTCAGCCGGGCGCGCCGCGATCCCCGGGTGCTGACGGGGTGGGGGATCACGGCCATGCGGCTGAAGAAGTTCGAGGAGAGCCAGGGGCGACTCGACCGGGCGCGGGAAGTGGCCGCAGACGCCGCACCGCCCGAAGTGTGGTATTGGGCGCGCTCGATGATTGCCGCGGTGACAGAGGATTACGAAACGGCTGAATCGGTATTGCGCGAGGGGATCCAGTGCTATCCCCGCAGTGTCGTCCTGCGCAACAATCTCGCGGCCCTGTTGGAGGTGCTCGGCGATTCCGATCAGGCCGAGCAGATCCTGCGCGCCATCACCGCGGATGGTCTCGTGCTCCCCCAGGCGTCGAAGAACCTCGGCGATATTTTGTACCGCGCCGGTCGCTACGACGACGCATGGGATGCCTACCAGCAGGCGGTCAAGCTCGACTCCGAGCTTGGCGATGACGTGTATTTCAAGCTCGGCAACATCGCGTACAAGCGCATGGACCACCCCGTGGCCTCGGAGATGTGGAACAAGACCATCGAACTCAATCCGAAGCACCAACTGGCGCGCACAAATATCGAGACGATGAGCGCGCTGCTGTGACCGTGACGTTTGTCCCGAACGATGAGGGGCTCCGCTCTCAAGAGTCCGACGCCCCGCGGCGTTCCGGGTTATCTTCTCCAAATGAGCCCAGGTAGGATCGAAGGCGCGGAGGCTACCCGTGGATGCTGAGACCACCGCCGACCGCTTGCGGCAAGAGTACAACGACATCTTCGCGCGGCTCAAGCAGGTGTCGAGCGGGGCCGATCGCGACAGCGTCAAGCGGGACATCATCGGGCTTTTCAAGAGGGTCGATCACGCGATCTCGGGTCTGACCGGGCTAAGGGAGGACATCCGTGTCCTCGTCGATTCCTATAAGGAAATGGCGGCCAGCCATAGTGGCGACCAGGCTCCCCAATTCACGGGGACCGTCCCCATCGTCCACGACCATCTCGGCGCGTCAACCTTCATCGAAAAGGGTTGGAGCCTCATCTCCCTCGGAGATTACCCCGGGGCGATCCAGGCGCTTACCAAGGCGCTGGAGCTGTCTCCCGATGACGTTCAGGCTCAGTCGCAGCTCGGGTGGGCCCAGATGCTCGATGGCGAATACGACGATGCGCTCGCGACCTTCCAACTCGTGCTGATGAAGGAACCCGCCAATTCGCTCGCGCGTATCAACGTCGGGTACATCTGCCTGAAGAAGCAGCTTTTCGGTGAGGCCATCGAACACCTCTCCAAGGCGATTCGACTGGACAACGACAAGAAGGCGACGCTGTATGCTCACTACTACCTGGGCTTGGTGTACTTCGAGCGTGAGATGTACGAGGATGCCCAGACGTTTTTCGAGAAGACCCTTGTATTGGGGCCTAACTTGATCGAGGCATACTACGAAATGGGCCGCGCGCAATGGCATGCGGAAGATCAAGATGCCGCCCGCGAAACCTGGGCGAAGGGGTTCAAGGCCAACAAGCTCAGTGCGTGGGGGAAGCGCTGTAAGGAAGTCTTGGAGATGGTGGAACGGGGAGAGGAGCCGCCACAGTAATCTCGATCGTCTTGGTGATCCTGGCACTCCAGGGCCCAGAGCTCATTCGTGTCGGACGTGTCGCGGCGGTGTATTGGCCGGGATCGGAGATTCCCGCGGCGGTGCTGGCCGAACAGGCCGACGCCGGCGGCCGGTGGCCCGGAATCCCCGATCCCCCACGGTTTCCCGTACGTCTGGTGGTGACCCCCGATCAGCGTAGATTCGACTCGGTGACGGCCGGCCGAGTGCCTGGGTGGGGCTCGGGCGTCGCGTTTCCCGGTACCAATACGATCGTCTTGATGATCGGGCCCGATATGACCCGCGTGCTCAGGCATGAGATGGCGCATCTGACACTTCGCACCGCGGTTGGACGGGTGCCGCTGTGGTTCGATGAGGGTTACGCAAGCCGGGCCGCCGGGGAGTGGGATCGGCTCGAGGCGCTGCGCGTGAACTGGGCTCTGGTTCGTGGCCGGGCCCCCAGCCTCGGTGCGCTGAACCGGCATCTCCGCGCGGGAGCCGCCAGCGCGCAGGCCAGCTACGGTCTGGCCACGACCGCCGTCTTGTTGCTGGAGCGCCTCGGCGGTGACCGGGGCCTCACGCCCCTCTTGGGGAGCCTAGCGGTGACGAGGGACTTTGACCGCGCGCTCCGGCAGACCTACGGCATGTCGCTCGATCAGTTCGAGGGGCACTGGCATCGGGAACTCCGGACGCGATACGGCTGGCTGCTCGTTGTCACCTCGTTCTCGGTGTTCTGGAGCGTGGTCGCCGGAGTCGTCGCCACCCTCTGGGCCCGGCGTCGCCGGCGCGATCGAGCCCGCCGGGAGGCGCTGGATGACGGCTGGACGATTCTCGGAGACTGATGTGAGGCCTTCTTGACCAACGACCGGAGACCGGTTATGGTGCCAGCTTATGCCTGAAAAAGGAGCGTCGCCGGCCCGACTCCAGTTCCGCCGTATCAACGCGTTGTTGCTCGGCGGCGCACTGTTGTCGGTGACGGTGGGGTATTTGCTCCTGGCACAAGGGTCCACGAAGATTGCACCGGCCCTGCTCGTGTTGGGTTACTGCGTTCTGTTTCCCGTGGGATTGGCGCTCTGACCACCACGGGCGAATAGCTCAGTTGGTTCAGAGCGCCTGCCTTACAAGCAGGAAGTCGGGGGTTCGAATCCCTCTTCGCCCATCGGTGTATTACAATCTGACTTTTGGAGTGGATTCCCATTTGAGGGTGTGGCCCGCTGAAACATTGCAGATGGAGGAGTATCGGTGAGTAAACCTCGTTTGATCATTGGGCGTTTTGCCGTGGCGGCGGTTGTGGCATTCGGGCTGCTAGCGATGCCTCAAACTGCCTCCGCGCAGCGGCGGCGGGCCCAAAACCTGGAGCGGTTGCTCGTACTTCCGCCGGCACCTACGGACGCGGCCGATTCGGTGTATGTCCTCGAGTTGGCTGCTGCGGTCCGCGACCGGCTCTCGGGGCGGGTACGCAACCAGATCACCGTGATTACCACGGAACAGTACTGTGAAGCCCTCGAAGCGTCCGGGTTCGATTGCGGGTTCTTGCCGGACGAGAGTTCGAGTGGTCAGCTGGCCCAGTTCCTTCGTGCCGATTCCTACGCCACCGGAAGTTTCGAGCGTGCCTCTTCCGTTCCGACCGTGCGGATGCGGTTAGTCGACATCGGCCGATCGGGCATCGCCGGTTGGTTGTTCGCGCAAGGCGAGGCGGGACAAACGGCAGCCGACTTCGCGCGAGTGATCAGTGACTCCCTCCGGAACCAGGTTCGGGCGGGCCAGGAGGCCCGTAACTGCTCCCAACGAAGGGATCGCAGCGATTTTCGCGGGGCCCGCGACCGAGCGGAGCGCGCATTCCAGATGTACCCCAACCACCCGTCCGCGGCCCAATGTATCGCGTACGTCTTCGAAGCGACCCAGCAGCCGAGCGACAGTCTCATCTGGGCGTACCAAAAAGTGGTGAAGGGCGATTCCCTGCAGACACGCAGCTGGGAGCGGCTGGCGCGCCTCTACCTTGAAGCCGGCGACACGCTCGATGCAGTCGAGGCTTTCAACTCGCAGCTGGATGTCGATCCCGGGAATAGGGAGCTGCGGGTGCAGGTGGTCCGTATGTGGGTGGATCTGGGGAACCACGACCGCGCCCGCAGTGTGATCGACGAGGGGCTTGCTCCTTCGTCGGAAGACTTCCAGCTGCTTCAACTTCGGGCCACGACCTGTTTTGGTGGCCAAGATTGGGCGTGCGCTGTCGAGACGCTATCGAGGATGTACGAGGCGAACCCCGACCTAATCGGCGATTCGATCTTTTACGTTCAGGTGATCGGCGCGTCGGAGCTGGCCGCTGATACCGCCGCCCACCTGCACTGGACGGAGGAGGCGGTCACCCGGCTGCCCAAATCCCTGTCCTTCTGGAGGCAGCGAACCGGCGTGCTGGCCGGCGCCGGCGACGACGCCGCGCTCTTGGACGCCTACGCCAACTGGGCAGCACTGGATCCCACGGACACGCGTCCGCTGCTCGCGCAGGTCGGCTTGATGGTGGAGGCTTTCGAGGTTGATACCAGCGTAGCACCCCTCGATATGGCTGCCCTGATGGAGATCCAGGCCATGCTGACCACCATCGAGAGCATGGCACCCGACGATGCCAGCGCCACACGAAGCCTGGCGGTGTTCTACTACCAGCCAGCTCAGAAGCTCACGCAGGGACAGGTGCGACCCGACATTGCAATGGCATGGTTGGAGAAGGCCATGCAGTTCGATGTGGACGGGCGGTTGGGGCAGGCCCCGAACTTTTTCTTTGGGTTCGCCACTCTGCTGCAGCTCAGCAAGATCTTTCCAGAGGTGCAAGCAGCCGAAGCGCCGTTTCGCGAGGACGCATCCAACACAGCTCTTCGCGCCCAACTTTGTGCGGTCCTGACGCGCTACCAAGAGACCATTGCGTTGGGTATCCAGCGGATGGAGCTGGGCCAGAGCGTTTCCCCGGAGGCCGCCGCGCAAATCATGCCCGGACTCCGGCAACACGAGGGCATCGCGGGCCAGTACAGCGCGGCCTATTGCGCGAACTGAATCGGGCACGCTCGACTTGAATTAACTGGTGAGGGGTTAGTACATTGAAACCCCGCTTTCCAAGGGGTTGTAGCTCAGTTGGTTAGAGTGCCGGTCTGTCACACCGGAAGTCGCGGGTTCAAGTCCCGTCAGCCCCGCTGATTTGCAAAGTTTCGGTGGCCCCGCTTGATCTCCAAGCGGGGCCTCTGTTGTTTCCTCTCAGTGACGATCACGATCTCTCACGTTCCCGTGCTCGTGTCGGCCCTCGAGCGCCTTTGTTCGGGGTGCCGCCGGGGGGTGGACGGTACCGCGGGTGGGGGCGGTCACGTGGCGGTGCTGGTCAAGGCTGGGCTCGCCGTGCTCGCTATCGATCGGGATGAGGAGGCCGTGGCCGCGACGCGGTCACGGTTCGCCGGAGACGACGTTACCGTGTTGCACGGCCGATTCGCTGACGCCGCCGTGCGGCGTGACATCGTTCGATTCCGGCCGGACTTCGCAGTGCTGGATCTCGGGGTTTCGTCGCTGCAACTTGATGCAGACCGGCGGGGCTTCTCCCTCCGCCGCGGAATTGCGCTGGACATGCGCATGGATCCCCGCCAACCCGATACCGCCGCCGATTTCCTGGCGGAGATCTCCGAGAACGAACTGACGCGGGTGTTTCGGGAATTTGGCGACGAACGTCGGGCGGCCGCGTTGGCGCGCGAGGTGATCCGCCGGCGTGCGGATCGGCCGCTTGCCACGAGTGACGATTTGGTCAACGCGATCCGCGCGGTCCTAGGCCCCCGGAGCGGTACTCCCGACTTCGCCCGGTTGTTCCAGGCGGTGCGCATCGCGGTCAACGAGGAGTTATCCGAGTTGCAGGTCGGACTGCCGGCGATTCGCGATGCACTTGCACCCGGTGGAACGCTGGTGGTGCTGACATACCACTCCGGCGAGGACCGCATCGTGAAGCACGCGTTTCGAGATTGGGCGCGCAGTTGCGTCTGCCCCCCGAGCCAGCCAGTGTGTGCGTGCCGCGGCGAACCGCTAGGACGCGTGATGACCAAGAAACCGACACGGCCAACCGTGGAGGAGATCGCCGAAAACCCCAGAGCCCGGAGCGCGAAGCTACGCGCTTTTCGAATGACATGAAGGTCCGGGGACGGGGCTGGGTGGCGTTATGGCTGGTGTCGTTTCTCGGGGTGCTTGCCTGGGTTGTTGCCCGCCAGACGGCCGCGCACGTGACCGCGATCGAACTCCGGGGTGTCCAAGACGAGCGATCCGCGCTGGAAGCGCGGAGGGTTGAGTTGCTCCGTCGCGTTCGGGCCGCCAGCAGTCGGGCGGTCTTGGTGCCCCGAGCGGAGTCGCTTGGGTTGCGTCTGCCGGTCGACAGCGAAATCGTCATCCTGCGAATCCCCGCAAACGAAGGACGTTAGGCATGGCGAGATCCGCTCTCAGGTTGCGCGCGGTGCAAGTGGGATACGGGCTTGGTGCCCTCGTGCTCATCGCACGCGCCGCGCAAGTCCAACTTGTGGACGGCGCCGCCTACGAGAGGAACGCTCGCGCGCAGCGGACAGAGCGGATCGCACTGCCGCCGACTCGCGGGGCGATCTACGATCGGAATCACGTCCCGCTTGCCCTGACCCATGAAACGTTCCACGTGGGAGTGGACCCCGACGAGCTGCAGAATGCTGCGACCGCCTCGATCGCGATCGTCGAAAACCTCGCACAGTCGATGTCGTACGTGACCGAGATGTTCGAGCGGGACTACGCCTACTTCCATGGTCCGTTCAATTCGAGCGATGTCCAGCCGCTGCGAGGCATTCGCGGCGTGTATCTGACTTCCGAGTTGACCCGATACCATCCCAATCCCGACTTCGCTCGTGCTGCGTTGGGGAGGCCGCTCGCCCCGGGCCGACCCGCGAGCGGGATCGAGCGGGTGCTCGACACACTCCTCACCGGACGGGAGGGAAGCGCGGTGGTGTTGCGGGACCAGTTCGGCCGCCGGTACGAGTCACCGTCTCGCCTCGACGCGTTTCCGGTTCCGGGGCATGACGTGTATCTGACGATTGATGCGGAACTCCAGGACATTGTCGAGCGCAGCTTGGCCGAGGCTATCGACCGTCTCGGGGCGGCCGGTGGTGACGTGTTGGTGTTGGATCCTACCACGGGGGAGGTGCTCGCCGTGGCAGCCCGCCGCGCGGACGGCAGTGCCCCGGCCAGTGTGTTCACCTCGGTGTTCGAACCCGGCTCCACGGCCAAGATCTTTGCGGCTGCCGCATTGCTTCGGCACGGACTCGTGTCACCAACGGACTCCGTGTGGGGTGAGAACGGGCGCTATACCTTGGGGAACCGGGTCATCGAGGATGACCACGTCGAGCAGTGGCTCACGCTGCGCGGTGTGGTCCGGCGATCCAGCAACATCGGCATCGTCAAGTTCGCCGACAGGCTCACGCCGGAGCAGCAATACGCGATGCTCCGCGCCTTCGGACTGGGGACCCGCACCGGGGTTGAGTTCCCGGTCGAATCGGCAGGTTTGCTTTCGAAACCGTCGAAGTGGAGTTCGACAACCGCAGCGAGTTTGGCGATCGGGTATGAGGTGGCGGTGACGACGCTGCAACTGGCTGCGGCTTATGCCGCCATCGCGAACGGTGGGATCCTGCTTCGCCCGACGCTGGTTCACCGCGTGGTTGCCCCGGATGGGAAGGAAGTCTATCGCCACCGGCCGGAGCCGGTGCGGCGGGTCGTAGGTGCATCGACTGCGCGCGAGCTACGTGAGATGTTGCGAGACGCGGTGTCGGAAGGGGGAACGGGAACGACCGCCGCCCTCGTGCGATACGAGGTGGCCGGCAAGACCGGAACGGCGAGACGTGCTGGCCCGAACGGATACGTCGCCGGCTCGTACACCGCCAGCTTTGCGTCGATGTTCCCCGCCGACGATCCACAGCTGGTCATGGTCGTCAAGCTGGAGGATCCGCGAGGCACGTACGCCAGCGCCACGGCGGCCCCGCTCACGCGGTCCGTGCTCGAGCAGATCTTGGCCGCCCAGACGGAGGTGTTGGATCTGGCCGCCACGCCGTCGGTGCCTAGGCCGGGTCCGCCCGTAGATGACGGCATCGTGCCGTACGTGCTGACCTGGCCGGCCCAGCCTCGCGGGGAACAAGAGCTCGAACGAGTCGTCCCTGACGTGATCGGCCTCCGTGTCCGTGCTGCTGCGAGGAGACTGCATCAATCGGGGCTGCGCGTGCGTTATATCGGCAGCGGACCGGTCGACTCCGTGACACCGGCGCCGGGCACCAGAGTGCGAAAAGGGGCGCTCGTGACCGTGATAGGATCGCGCGGCGGCCTGCAGTGAGCGTCTATGACCGCATCCGCCAAGCGCTGCACGAGCGAGGCCGGCTGATCGAGGCCTCGGAGAAACAGCCGCCGGATATTCTGGGCGTCACCGAAGATTCCCGGCGGGTGCGGCCCGGGTGGCTCTTTTGTGCGATCGACGGCACAACCGAGGACGGTCACGCCTACGTGTCCCATGCGGCATCACGAGGCGCGGCAGCGGCCATCGTCACCCACCGACAGGATGTCGCGCTGCCCCAACTGGTCGTGGATGACAGCCGCGCCGCCACCTCGATTGCCGCGGCTGAGTGGTTCGGGTGGCCGGCCGACAAACTCGCCGTGATCGGTGTGACGGGGACCAACGGCAAGTCGACCACGGTCGCGCTGATTCGACATCTCTTGAATCGAGATGCCGACGTTGCTTCTGTTGGGACGCTGGGTGCGTTCGACGGTCAGGGAGCACCGCTGTATGAAGAGGGGCTCACCACGCCGGGCTCCGTGCAGCTCCAGGAAACTCTTGCGGAGCTGTGCGACCGCGGCGCGACACGGGTGGTGATGGAGGTGTCTTCGCACGCTCTTAGTCAGTCCCGCGTTGACGGCGTCGTGTTTGCCGCGAGCGTGTATACCAATCTTACTCACGATCACCTCGACTATCACTCATCGTTCGATGATTACCTTCGTGCGAAGTCGCAGTTGGCCGAAAAGATTCGTCCAGACGGCGCGCTGGTCGTGAACGCGGACGAGGCCCACTGGGCGTCTCTGCCCCATCGTGATGGAGTTCGCCGCGTGAGTTTCGGGACTGGGCCCGACGCAATGGTTCGTGCGACCGACCTGCGCATGGGATCTGAAGGATCCAGTTTCCAGCTTCACATCGGCGATCGCGCCGTCGGTGCGCGCACACCACTCCTGGGGGAATTCAACGTCAGCAACGCCCTCGCCGCCGCCGCTCTCGCCTGGAGCCTCGACGAGCCATTCGAAGAGATCGTGTCGCGCCTGGCATCCGCTCCCCAGGTGCCGGGTCGCATGGAGCGCCTTGACTCAAAGGGCTGCTTGATTCTGCGTGACTACGCCCATACGCCTGACGCGCTGGACCGCGCCGTGAACGCGGCCCGTCAACTCACATCAGGCAAACTGGTCGTCTTGTTCGGATGCGGCGGCGATCGTGACCGGGAAAAGCGTCCGGTGATGGGGCGCATCGCTGCTCGAGGCGCCGATTTGGTCGTGGTGACATCGGACAACCCGCGGACCGAGGATCCGGACCGCATCATCGATGACATCGAGGAAGGCATTGACGGGCACGAGCACCTGAGAATCACCGACCGGCGCGAGGCCATCGAGCGAGCCATGGGGCTGCTGCGCGAGGACGATTGTCTCTTGCTGGCGGGAAAAGGGCACGAAACCTATCAGGTCGTCGGGACCGAACGTCGGCCATTCGACGAGCGGCAGATCGTGTCGGCCGTGCTCCGCGGCCAGGCGACATCGTGACCGGCTGGACCGCCAAGACCGTGGCAGCAACCCTGAACACGGGGATGGGCGGTGCCACGTCTTTTTCCGATATCAGCACCGACACGAGAATGTTGCCCCCCGGAGCGTTGTTCGTTGCGCTCACGGGCGATCGGTTCGACGGCCATGACTTTCTCGAGGCGGCACACGCCGCAGGCGCGGCCGCGGCCATCGTACGCCGGGGCACTCGGTCGGTAGAGGGCCTCGAGTTCTTCGAGGTCGACGATCCGCTCATCGCACTCGGCGCGTTGGCGACCGCCCGGCGCGGCGAGGTCGTGGGGCCAGTAGTTGCGGTGACGGGGACCAACGGTAAGACATCGACCAAGGAGATGTTGGCCGCGGCCTTGGGAACGAGATGGACCGTGCACTCGACCCCCGCCAACATGAACAACTTGATCGGTGTCCCGCAGACGATCCTCGCCGCTCCGGACCGCACGGACGCACTTGTCGTCGAGGCTGGAGCGAGCGAGCCGGGTGAAATCGCGCGGCTGCGAGATATTATCCAGCCGACCCTCGCCGTCGTCACCAATGTGTCGGCCAGTCATCTCCAGGGATTTGGCTCACTCGATGCGGTCTTGCGGGAGAAAGTATCCTTGGTGCGCGACGTGCCGGTCGCGGTGGTCGGGACCCGCCCGCCTGCGCTGATGGTCGCGGCCCGGGACGCCGGCAATCGTGTCGTGTCCGCGGGGCTGGACCGGAGTGCGGACGTGTCACCCGAGCATTGGGTTGTCCGGGACGACGGGAAGGTGACCCTGACGTTTGGGGGACGAGCGATCAATCTCCCGGTCATGGGTCGGCACCAAGGCGACAACGCGATGCTGGCGCTGGCCGTGGCGACCGTCCTAGAACTCGACCTGTCCGGCGTGGCCGACGCGCTGGCGAAGGTCGCCCTTCCGCGCGGCAGGTGCGAACTGATCGAGCGCGGGGGCGTGCACATACTGAATGACACGTACAACGCCAACCCGGAGTCGCTGCTAGCCTCGTTGGATACGGCGACAAAGATTCGCGGCGAGCGACCGTTGGTCGTCGTGGTCAGCTCGATGCTCGAACTCGGTGAGAGTGAGGCCCGGCTCCATCTCGAGGCCGCCGAGGCCATCCAACGCGCGGAGCCGGTTCTGGTCGGCGCGACGGGGAGCTTCGCTCCGGCGTTCGAGGCGCTTGGGTTGTCTCGAGATCGCTTGATTGTGTCGGATGACGTCGAGGAACTCGGCCACGCCGTCCGGGAACGCCTGCGCGGCGACGAGCTGGTTTTGCTCAAGGCATCGCGCGGCGTTCGGTTGGAGCGTATCATCCCTGTGCTTGCAGGAGAGAACGGGAGCTAGTCCATTGCGGCTGGGCGAGTAGATACTCGAAATACCTACATACCCTATCCTCCGTTCGTTTAGGGAGACAGGCTGAAACGGCACCAGTGCTCCACTACTTTCTGACGCCGCTCGCCGATACGTTCGGCCCGCTCAATGTGTTCGTTTACATCACGTTTCGGGCGGCGGGCGCCGCGGCGACGGCGATCCTTTTGACGTTCATCGTGGGGCCCCCGATCATCGAGAAGCTACGATCGATGAACGTGAGACAGGTCATCCGTGCGGATGGCCCGACCTCACACCAGAGCAAACGGGGCACGCCCACCATGGGGGGGCTGATCATTCTGGTGTGTACGGTGATCCCCACCCTGCTCTGGGCCAGACTGGACAACGGGTATGTGATCGTCGCGCTGGTTGCGATCTTGTGGATGGGGGCCATCGGATTTGTCGACGACTATCTCAAGATCGTGCAGGGGAAGTCCCGTGGCTTGGTGGCGCGGTACAAGCTGATCGGGCAGTTGACCTTCGGAGTGATCCTTGGATACTACCTGTGGCGGTTTCCACTGTCTTTGGACGTCCCGTCCGATGCGATAACCGTACCGTTCTTCCAGGTCCTGGTACCTCTGACACCGGTGTTCTATGTGTTGTTCGTCGCCCTGGTGACTACGGGGTCGAGCAACGCGGTCAATCTAACGGACGGACTCGACGGACTGGCGGCGGGGCTCTCCGTGATAGCGGCTGGAACGTTTGCCATTTTCGCATACGTGACCGGCCGAGTGGACACCTCCGAGTATCTCAAGATCTTCTATTTGGAAAACTCGGGCGAACTCACGATTTTTTGCGCGTCGTTTATGGGCGCTGCACTCGGCTTTCTCTGGTACAATGCCCATCCCGCGCAGGTGTTCATGGGTGATACGGGAAGTCTGGCCATTGGTGGAGCGTTGGGAACAGTGGCCATTCTGTTGAAATCCGAGTTCCTCTTGCTGATTGTGGGTGGCGTGTTCGTGGCCGAGGCGGGATCGGTCATTCTCCAAACCGGAGTGTTCAAGTACCGGAAATGGAAGTACGGATTGGATCATGCCCGCGAGCATCGGTTGTTCCGCATGGCGCCGCTCCACCATCACTTTGAGCAGGCCGGGTGGCCTGAACCGCTGATCGTCTCGCGTTTTTACATTCTGGGAATCCTTTGCGCACTGCTAGCTCTCGCCACACTGAAGATCCGCTGATTCCGACCGAGTGGGTCGAGAAAGAAGTCGCAGTGGTGGGGCTTGGCCGGACCGGTGTCGCCGTCGGCGAATGGTTGGCCGACCATGGTGCCCGAGTCTATGCCTCGGACGCCGACGACAGGCCGGAGCTGGCCGCAGCCGCCGAGCGTTTGCGAGCCAAGTCCGTCGCTGTCGATCTGGGCACCCACGACCTGGAGCGCATCGGCGCAGCGGCCGCGGTGGTAGTGTCACCCGGGGTCCCCCCAACGGCCGCGCCCTTGGTGGTAGCTCGACAGTCCGGCATCCCAGTGGTCGCGGAGTTGGATCTCGCGGTGCGAGCGTTGGCGGGGACGCGAACGGTTGTGGTGACCGGTACCAATGGGAAGACAACCACTACGGCGCTCACAGCGCATCTGTTGCAAGCCGGTGGTATCAAGGCCGAAGCCGCGGGTAACATCGGGCGGCCGCTGATCGAACTGGCTGAGGCCGACTTGGATTGGGTCGTGGTAGAAGCGTCGTCCTTCCAGCTCCACGATGCGCCGAATCTCGCTCCCAGCGTCGGTGTACTTACCAACCTCGCGCCCGATCACATGGACCGTTACGACAGCCTGGAGTCGTACTACGCCGACAAGAAACGGCTCTTTCAACACGGCACCGACGAGTCGGTGTGGATCTTGAACGGTGACGATGAGGCTGTCGAATCCCTGGCCGGCGACACGCTCGGTGAGCGGCAGCGCTGGAGTACCCGCAGTCGCGCGGATGCGTGGTGGGATCGGGCGTCAGGCGACCTCATGGTCGGATCAGCCCCGTTGATGGAACGCAGCCGTCTGTCGCTCCTCGGAGACCACAACGTTGAGAATGCTCTCGCCGCGATTCTCGCCGCTGCCGCCGCAGGCCTCGACTATTCCGCAATTCCCGCGGCGCTGGAAACCTTTCAACCACTGGCACACCGACTCGAGTCGGTGCGGGAGGTAGGGCGGGTATTGTGGATCAATGATTCGAAGGCGACCAACGTCGCGTCGACCACCGTGGGGCTGAGCGCCATGGATCGCCCGTTCGTGCTGCTGGTGGGTGGTCGGGAAAAAGGCGAAGACCTTCGCCGGTTGATCCCCCACCTCCAGGGATGCCGAGCGGTCATCGCGTTTGGCGAAGCGGCAGAGCGATTCCGCCGCGACCTTGGTGCCGCCGTGGACCTTCGAGTTGCGTCGTCGCTCGACGATGCCGTCACCTTGGCGCAGGCGACCGCCGCTGGGGGTGACGCGGTCCTTCTCTCACCCGCGTGCGCTAGCTTCGATCAGTTTCGGGATTTCGAGCAGCGTGGCGACTCCTTCAAGGAGATGGTGGCGGAATTGTGAGGGCCCGAGCTCGGTCGGCACCGCTGCCCACTTGGGAAACCCGTTTGTTGTTACTGATCACGGCTGGGCTCGTCGTGTTCGGTGTGGCCGCGGTATATGGTGCCTCGAGCATCGTTGCGGTACAAAGCGGAGAGCCGGGTTCGGTGTTCGCCTTACGACAGCTCGTTGGCGTGACGATCGGTGGGGGGGTGTTGTTCGTAGCGGCTCGGATGGACTACCACGTGTGGCAGCGTATAGCGTGGCAGCTCCTCGGAGTTGTGTCGCTGCTGTTGTTGATTCTCCTGCTCCCGTTTGCGAGCGCGATCGTGCTCGAAATTCACGGGGCACGCCGGTGGATCGGGATCGGCGGCGTTTCCTTCCAGCCGTCTGAGTTTGCAAAGTTTGCCGTGTTGGTTTGGACCGCGATGCTCGCAGCTAAGAAGGGGAACCGGATTCGCGAGTTTAACCGCGGCCTGCTGCCGTTCTTGGTTGTGCTCGTTCCCGTGGCCGGGCTCATCTTGTTGGAGCCCGCGCTGAGTATGGCCCTGTCGGTCTGTCTGCTCGCTGGGATCGTACTCTTCTCCGCAGGTGCTCGCATCGGGCATTTCATCGTCATCGGTCTCGTGGCGGTTCCGTTCGCATGGCGTGAGGTGACCGCGATCCAATACCGCATGCAGCGCTGGCTGACTTTTCTCGGTCCGGGAACCGACTACGCGGATTCCGGGTGGCAAATTCAGCAATCGCTGACGGGAATTGGGGCCGGACGACTCTTCGGGGTCGGGTTTGGTCAGGGGATGCAGAAGATGGGCTACCTTCCCTACGGGTATTCGGACTTCATCTTCAGCACCATCGGCGAGGAATGGGGTTTCGTCGGCGTAACGGTGCTCATCCTGTTGTTTGTGACGTTCGTCGGATTGGGTCTGCGCATTGCCCGGACATCGCGAGATCGGTTTGGAACGTTGCTCGCGGTGGGCCTCACTTCGCTGGTCGGCGTCACCGCGTTTCTCCACATGGCTGTAACCCTCGGGGTCGTTCCCACCACCGGACTCCCGCTCCCGTTTATCTCGTATGGGCGTTCCAACCTCATCGTCTCGATGTTGGCCACAGGGGTGTTGGTGAGTATCGGCGAGCGCGTGACCCCGTCGAAGAGTCGATGAAGGTGCTGCTTGCTGGGGGTGGGACGGGTGGCCACCTCATGCCGATGCTCGCGTTGGCGGATGCCCTTGAAACCCTTCGCTCCGATCTCGAGCCGGTTTTGGTGGGGGCCGAGCGCGGGATCGAGGCGGAGCTTCTGCCGCGGCGGGGTCGCCATCGGTACCACCTGGTTGCGGTCGAACCGATCCACCGGCGTGCCTGGTGGCGTAACGCGCGGTGGTTCTGGAGAGCTCGCGGCGTGATGCGGCAGTGCTACGGCATCCTCGAGCGCGAGAACCCGACCTTTGCCGTCGGCACCGGCGGGTACGCAGCGGGCCCGATGCTCCTTGCCTGCCGCCGCCGCGGCATACCGGTCGCACTTCAGGAACAGAACGCCTATCCGGGAATCACCACTCGATTGTTGGCCCGCAGCGCCGCGCAGATCCACCTCGGCTTTCCGGAGGCGAAGGCGCACCTCCGCCCGGGCGATCACACCGAGATCTTCGCCTTCGGCAATCCCATCACGCCGCCGCCCGATCACCCCGATCGTGGTTCGGCCCGCAGCGCTCTTGGCATCGAGGCCGAAGCAATGGTGTGCTTCGTCGTTGGGGGCAGCCAGGGTGCCAGGAGCATCAATCGTGCATTGTCGGCCGCTCTGGACGCGGGCGCGCTTGATGGCGTGACCGTGTTGTGGAGCACGGGGAAGGGTACGTGGACCGAGTTCGAGCGGCACCACGCGCCACCCGGTATACAGGTGAAGCCCTTCTGGGATCCAGTCTCGGCTGCGTATGGTGCCGCCGATTTGGTCGTCGGGCGCGCCGGAGCGCTGACCACGGCGGAACTGTCGGCGTGGGGGTTACCGGCGATCCTCATTCCACTGCCGAGCGCGGCAGCGGATCACCAAACCAAGAACGCGCTGGCGCTGGTCCACGCCGGTTCGGCGCTACACGTGCCCGAGTCGGCGCTCGACCCCTCCGGGCTGGCGCACCACATCAAACAGCTTCTGAGTTCACCCGAACGCCTCGCTGACATGGCTCGAAAAGCGACTGAGCGATCACATCCAGAAGCCGCCACGCGAATTGCCGAGCAACTTTTGAGGCTCGCTGACTAGGCCAAAGTCTTTCGTAAATCTACACTTAGCTTTATATTAGCATCCCATCAATGGAACTGTTTGCCCCGGAAAATCCCCGACCGATTCACTTCATGGGGATCGCAGGTGCGGGAATCGGTGCCCTTGCCCTCGTGGCCCGGCGCCGGGGGATTGCAGTCACCGGAAGCGACATCGATCTGACGAATGCCACCGACGTTATCGCGGCGGGGATTGAGGTGCATGCCGGTCACGATGTTGCCCAGGTGCGTGACGCGCGAGCCGTGGTGCACACCTCGGCGGTCGGGTCGGCGCATCCGGTGCTGCAAGCCGCGGCCGCGGCCGGTATTCCCGTGTTTCGCAGAGCAGAAGCGTTGGGACTACTGGTGCGCGATGGGTTCGTAATAGCGGTTGCCGGTACGCACGGGAAGACCACCACCACCGCCATGGCGACGGAAGCGCTCGCCGCGGCGGGTAGGGACCCCACCGGAATCCTTGGTGGCCGCGTAGCATCGTGGGGCGGAAACGCGCGCATCGGAAGCGATGAGTTGTTTGTGGTCGAGGCCGACGAGTACGATCAGTCCTTTCTGGCCCTCGATCCCGACGTCGTGGTCGTGACGAACATCGAAGCCGAACATCTCGAGTGCTACGGATCCATGTCCGCGTTGGAGGACGCCTTCGAAGAGTTCGCCGGGCGGGCGAGCCACGTGCTTGTGGGTGCGGACGACGCCGGCGCCGTGAACCTCGCTCGCAAACTGGACGTCCCGGTGTGGCGGGTTGGCACCGCGCCCGACGCCGACGTGCGGATAACCCAAGTGGAGCAGCACCCTCGGATTACACAGGCGGATCTTGCCTTGCCCGGTGGTCGGGTTGTGCGGCTGGAACTGCGGATTCCAGGCATGCACAACTTGCGCAATGCAGCGATGGTCGTGGGAGTCGCCGCAGTGGTCGAGGCCGATGTCGATGCCACGGTTGCGGCGCTCGCTTCGTTCGACGGAGTGGGCCGGCGTTTTCAAGTCTTGGGCACCCAGCGGGGTGTGACAGTGGTGGATGATTATGCGCACCACGCCACCGAGGTGTCGGCGACGATTCTCGCCGCTCGGCAGCGGTTCCCCGGCGCCCGCCTCGTGGTGGCGTTTCAACCCCACCTTTTCAGTCGCACGCAGCGCCAAAGTGAACAGCTCGGCCGGGCGCTCGCCGACGCGGATCTGGTGGTGGTGACCGACGTGTACGCTGCGAGGGAGGCGCCTATTCCAGGGGTTACCGGCCAGTTGGTCGCAGAGGCCGCTCGACGGGCGGGCGCCGAGGTGATGTGGGTACCGAACCGCGACGATCTCGCTGCCTCGTTGGCGGATGTCGGGCGTGAAAGAGACGTGGTGTTCACGCTTGGTGCCGGTGACATAACTGACGTCGCAAGCGAACTGCTCCATCGATTAGCCGACGCGGCCGCATGAAGCGCCGCATGGTTCTCTTCCTCGCCAGCGGAGCAGTGGCAGTGACTGCGCTTCTGGTGACGCCGCTCCTGTTGCGTCGTCTTGATTTCTTCCGGGTGCGACAAGTGGAGCTTCTCGGCGTGCGGTACCTATCTCCAGATGCGGTCCTGGAGGCGTTGGCGCTGCAGCCGGATCAGAACCTGTTCGACGACTTGAAGGCCATGGAGGAGCGAGCCCTCCGCGTTGCGGGTGTTACCAGCTCCAGGGTGGTGCGACGCCTACCAGGGACGCTGCGCCTTGTGGTGACCGAGCGGATGCCGATGGCCTTCGCACCGGGGCCGCAGGGGTTCGTGACGCTTGACGCGCGGGCCAGGCCGCTGCCCTACGACCCGACCGAAAACGGCTTGGATCTGCCGGTCGTGGCCCACCCGGACACCCAACTCGTCGCCGTGCTGGGAGCGGTTCGCTTCGCGAATCCGGATCTGTACCATCAAGTGGGTTGGGTGGATTTCGACCGCGGTGGGGGCATCGGCCTGACCGTGGGTGATCGGCGCATCCTCCTGCCCAATCTGCCGTCGTCCGATCTCCTCGATGCGGTGCAGGCGGTTCGGCAGCACCTGGCGGCAGGCCAGCGTGAATACGATGAACTCGACGCCCGGTTTGATGGCTGGATCATCGTGCGACGGAGTGGCGCGTGAAGGTCGAAGGTATCGTGGCGGGGTTGGACCTTGGTAGCACTCGCACCTGTGCTATCATCGGGCAGGTCACAGGCGACGTGCGGGTAAGTGGCGTGAAGGTGCTCGGAGTGGGTGTGTCGCGGGAGACTGGCGTCCGCCGCGGCGTGGTGCGGGATATAGAGGAAACCACTCGGTCGATCGTCGACGCGATGCGCGACGCCGAGCGCATGGCGGGCGTGCAGGCGCCGGATTTGTATTGCGGCATCGCGGGGGAACACATCCAGGTCAGAACTTCCGACGGCCTGGCCTCCGTGACCGGTGAGGAAATCCTGCGCGCCGACGTCGAGCGCGTGAACGAGGTCGCAACCGCGATCAGCCTGGGACCGGAACGTGATCTGCTCCACTCCATACCGCAGGAATACAAGGTGGACGCTCAGGATGGCATCAGCGACCCGGTGGGGATGACAGGACTCCGCCTCGAGGTCCAGATGTACCTCGTTTCGGTGCAAACCGCCGCGGCCCAGAATCTCCGCAAGTCCGTGCAGCGTGCCGGGTACCGGGTCCAGCAGCTCGTGCTCGAGCCGCTTGCCAGCTCGCTTGCCGTGCTGACCCAGGAAGAACGGGAATTGGGGTGCGCTCTGATCGACCTCGGCGGCGGATCTACCGGCGCCGCGATCTTCAAAGATGGGAAGGTGCAGCATGTGATGTCCCTGCCCTACGCCGGTTCGCACCTGACCAGCGACATTGTGCAAGGACTCAGTGTGACACAGGTAGACGCAGACCGTCTGAAGGAAAAGTGGGGGGTGGCGTACACGCCGCTGGTGGATCCCGACGAGTCGATCAGTCTTCCCAGCACCCCCGGTCAAGGGGTACGGCAAGCAAAAAGGGAACTACTTGCCCATATTATTCACCAGCGCTTGGACGAGATCCTTGGTTTGGTCCAGGACGAAATTGAAAAACGAGGCTTTGCGGGCAATCTTCCGGCTGGGATCGTCGTAACCGGAGGGGGCGCACACCTTCCGGGCATCGTCGAATTAGCGCGCGAGGCGTTTGCGACTCCAGCGCGGGTGGGGATGCCGCACCAGGGTATTTCCGGGTTGGTAGACAGCGTTCAAGCGCCGCGATATGCGGTGCCGGTTGGCTTGGCGTTGTTCGCGGCGCACGAGACGTTGCAGAGCGCGGCGGATACAGCATCCGGTGTGGAGCGACTGATCAGTCCGGTGAAGCGGTGGTTACAGGACTTCTTCTAAGAGGCGCGAATGGTTTTTGAACTCGAGGAAGCGATTTCGCTGAACGCTCACATGAAAGTCGTTGGTGTGGGTGGCGGCGGCGGCAACGCGGTCAACCGCATGATTGCCGAACATCTGACGGGTGTGGAGTTCATCACGGTCAACACCGACGCGCAGGCATTGATGAACACCAAGGCCGACGTAAAAGTCCAGATCGGTAAGAAGCTCACCCGCGGGCTGGGTGCTGGGGCGCGGCCGGAGATCGGCCGGCAGGCGATCGAGGAGAACAAGGACGACGTGCTCCATGCCCTCGACGGGGCCGACCTCGTCTTCGTGACGTGCGGCATGGGGGGCGGTACGGGCACTGGCGCAGCTCCGATCATCTCACAGCTAGCGCGTGACGTTGGGGCGCTGACCGTCGGGATCATCACGAAGCCGTTCCTGTTCGAGGGTCGAAAGCGGATGCGTCAGGCTGAGATCGGCATCGCGGAAATGCGCAAACGGGTGGACACGATGGTCGTCGTTCCGAATGAGCGCCTACTCGCAGTAGTCGGCAAGAACGTCCCCTTCCAGGAGGCCCTCAAGAAAGCCGACGAAGTCTTGCTGCAGGCCACTCAAGGCATCTCGACGCTCATAACGATCACCGGCATGGTCAACGTCGATTTTGCGGACGTGCGGACCGTGATGCAACACGGTGGCGCTGCGCTCATGGGCACCGGCATTGGGCGCGGCGATGACCGTGCGCTCGAAGCCGCGCAGGAAGCCATTTCGAGCCCGTTGCTGGACAACGTATCGATCAACGGATCGACCGGCGTTTTGGTGAACATCACCGGCGGTGAAGATCTCACGCTGGGGGAAGTGAACCAGATCAGCGAAATCGTTCACGATGCCGCCGGAGACCAAGCGGAAATCATTTTCGGCGCCGTCAACGATCCGGCTATGGAGGGAGAAATCCGGGTAACGGTCATTGCGACCGGCTTCGATAAGACCATAGAGCAGCAGGAAAGCGCTCTGGGACGTGGTGGTGTTCCCGGCGTCCTCCAATTCCCCCAGCGCGCGTCCGGTTCCCACGCGGTGCCGCCGTCACCAACGGCCTCAGAGGGACAGGCGGAAGGCGAGATCCCGGAGATGGAGATCCCGACCTTCATCAGGCGGCAGATGGACTGATGCGCCGTCAACTGATCCGCTTCGGGATCCCGGGGGCCGTGGTTGTGGCGGTGCTCGTCGCGTGGAGCGCGGCCTCGGCAGGATTGGCCCGACGAATTCCGGTTGCAGCCCCTATCGTGGTCACGACTGCGTACGTCGTGCAGACGGACAACTTGCGCCGCAACGAGACGCTGTCTCACATGTTCGCGCGGCACGACATCGCAGGCGTCGAGCTGTTGCAGCTGCTGAAAGTGGCGCGCGAGGGCGGGCTCAACCCACGTGGCATCACGCCACGCCAGCGTTTTATGCTGCGGTACGTGGTTGGAAGGGATTCTCCCGACCGCGTGACACTACGCATCAACGACGATGAATTCCTGCGGTTGGACCGCGATGCGGACGGCCAGTGGGCGAGCACGTTGGATCCTGTGCAATGGACGATTGTGCGGGAGCGAGTCACCGGCTCGATCGGTTCGTCCCTGAACAACGGGATCCACCGGGCGATCCCGGATTCCATCCTTCCTTTCGGTGAGCGGGATCGGTTGATGTGGAACGTCGCGGAAGATGTGTACGGTTGGGTCATAGACTTCTATCGTGACATTCGTCCGGGCGATGAATTTCATATCCTGTATGAGCGGCTGATCTCGTCGGCAGGGGATGTCCGCTACGGCCGCCTGCTGGCCGCAAGCATCGAAACCGGTGGAGAGCCGAACACGGCCTATGTGATCTCGGACGAGAGAAACCACAACGTGTATTACGATGCCGAGGGCCGGTCGCTGCGCCGCGCGTTCTTGCGGTATCCCGTTCAGTTTCGGCGGATCTCCGGTGGATTCGGACGCCGCTATCACCCCGTGTTGCGTCGCTACCGCGCCCATCTGGGCACGGACTACGCGGCCGTTTCGGGCTCTCCGATCCGAGCTACTGCGGACGGCGTCGTTCGGAGGAGCGGACGGTGGGGCGGTTACGGCATCGTCGTGACGATCCGCCATCCCAAGGCCGTCGAGACCCGCTACGCCCACATGAGCCGTGTAGCCCCGGGTATTCGCCCGGGCGTGCGCGTGACACAAGGACAAACGATTGGATACGTCGGGATGACTGGACTCGCGACGGGTCCGCACGTGCATTACGAGTTTCTGAAGAATGGCCGTCAAGTCGACTCGCGCGGAGTCGATCTCGGCGATGGCGACCCGGTATCCGACGAATTGCGTCCGGAGTTCGAAAAGGCCAAAGCGACATTAAACGCGGCTCTGGTTGCGGATGGCGCGGCACGTCCAGCGGTGGCGAGCAACTAGCGCTGCGGATTAACGCCCGGCAATATTCTCAGCGACTCGGCCCCGCCGCCGGGTCGTTTTCGTGTGACGCCACAGGAGGCGCCACGACCGCCGACTCGATGGGCGCGGGGGTCGCCCGTGGTTAGATTGACAAGGATGGCAGTCCCACTTCCTAACGGTTCTCGCACTGTCGACGTTGGTTTGCCCACCTCCCACACCGTTCCCAGTTGCCGCGGCGCCTTTAGCGACGTGACAGGGGCGCTCGAATGATCGCGGCCATCGTTGCGACCGTTGCGAGTGCCGTGGTCGCCGGGGTCGTGTATCTCGGCCGCGAGCGCCTCGGGCCCGAGGGCCTCGCACTCGCGTTATTGCGAACCGTTGCGTTCGGAGCGCTCTTTCTGGTGCTTTTCAACCCGGGTTGGCTGCGCCGCGCCGCGCCGGGGGCTCCCACCGTCCTGCTGGATGCATCGTTGAGCATGGCGGCTGGTGGCGGACATTGGCAGGAGGCGCTTGACACGGCGCGAACCTTGGCGCGTGGTCAGGGTGGGCCGGCGGGCACGATCTTCCGGTTCGGTTCGGGACTTGCCGTGTTCGACAGCACCACCCCCAGTTATGGCACGTCGCGTTTACGCGATGCGTTGGAGGCGAGCGTCGCACGCGGCGGAGCCGTATATGTAGTCTCCGATGGTGAGATTCCCGACGTCGCGACTCTGCCGCCGAGCCTCGCCCACCGGGTGAGTGCCGTCGTGCTCCCGAGGGACACGGTACCGAACGCGGCGCTGTTGGATGTGGTGATGAGCCGACGGGTTCCGCGCGCCGACTCCATCGCGGTGACGCTCGTCATCGGTACATGGGGCGACGTGGACACCGCTGCCGCCATCGAGGTGTTTGTGGGAGAGCGCCGCTTGCTGCGTCGTCGGCTGGCGTTGCCGCCTGCGCCGGGGACGGCGCGCCGCTCCGTCACGCTGCCTCCGGGGCTGCTTGCCACGGGGTCCCACGTGCTGCGGTTTCACTTGGACGTCGCCAACGACGGAGAGAGCGGTGACAACGAGCGCCACCGGCCCATCACCGTCACGACGCAGCCGGCCATTGTCGTGATCGTGGATCCCGCCGATACCGAAGGTCGGTTTCTGGTCAATGAGATGGCCGAGGTGGCCCGCACCAGCGTGCGTGGGTTTGCCAGGGTGAGCAGCGGGCTGTGGATCGATATGGGATCGTTCAGCCCGGTCGGCGAGGCCGCGGTTCGCGCCGCCGCGAGGGCGGCGGCACTCTTGGTGATTCGGGGGCGCGACGCGCTTGGGCTTGCCGACGGGGCGGCCGCGGTTTGGTACTGGCCGGCGGCGAGCGACCCAACTACCGAGTTCTTCGAGGGTGATTGGTACGTGACGCCGACTCCCCCGGCGTCGCCGGTCGCGGGGCGGCTCGCGGCGGCGGCTTTGGATTCGGTCCCCCCGCTGACGGGTATCGTGCCGCTGGTCCCAGGAGATGGGGAGTGGATCGGGTTGACCGGACGACTTGCGCGGCGGGGCGCCGACCGACCGTTGTTGGTGGGCCGCGATTCGGCGGGATCACGCACCCTTACCACTGCCGGATTCGGTTTGTGGCGCTGGGTGCTGCGTGGCACAGCGGCCCGTGAGACCTACCGCACTTTCATCGCGGTCGGGACCGATTGGCTGTTGCAAAGCGAGGCCGTCCGGCATGACGCGGTGCTGACCGCCGATGACGTGACTCAGCGCGGTGTGCCGGTCGCTTTCAGATGGCACGATGACGAAGTGCCGGATTCGGCCGTGGTGACGTTAGCCGGTGCAGATTCTACCTTCGCGGCCGTGCTTCACTTCGACGCGGGAGGAGTTGCCTTGGTCTTGCTCGATCCGGGGATGTATCGGTGGACGGCGCGCGGGGTGCGTGGTGCCGGTGGTGTGACCGTCGTAGAAGGCTACTCCGATGAGTTTCATTTGCGCAGGGTAACCCTCGTGGCTAGCCTGAGCGAGTCCGCGTTCCAATTGATCGTGCGCCGCGCCCGCGAAATGTGGTGGCTGTACTTCCTGGCCATGGCAGCCCTGTTGCTCGAGTGGGGTTGGCGACAACGCCGAGGGTTGCCGTAAGACATGGGACTGTGGAGTCGCATCAAGCGTGTCGCTCTGACCGATGTGGCCGTGCTGGTCAAGGGGATCGACGACGGGATGCTGGAGGAAGTCGAGAGGGTGCTGCTGGAAGCGGACTTTGGCCCGGCCACCTTCGAGCTGGTCGAACGGTTGCGGGACAAGATGACGCGCGGCCAACTCAAGACGGAGGCGGTGTTTCGCGAATGGCTGCTCGATGACATAGCGGGGATGTTTGATGGGCAGATGGGCGGATGGGCGGATGGGCGGGCCGCGGACGAGTTCAATTTCGGGGACGGGACCGGACCTGCTGTCATCCTCGTGGTGGGAGTCAATGGGGTAGGGAAGACAACGCAAGTGGCGAAGCTGGCGCATCGGATGGTGACGCGTGGGAAGACCGTGTTGCTGGCCGCGACGGATACGTTTCGTGCAGCGGGTTCTGAACAACTGACAGTGTGGGCCGATCGACTCGGCGTTCCGGTGGTAACCGGTGTGCCCGGTGGCGATCCGGCCGCGGTTGCCTACGATGCCGTCGAGGCCGCCACGGCGCGTGGCATCGACGTGGTGATCGTTGATACCGCCGGTCGACTGCACACGGAAGACGACCTTATGGCCGAGCTGAGCAAGCTGGCTCGCGTGATCGGCAGGCGCCGCGAGGGCGCGCCACACGAGAGCTTCTTGATTTTGGACGGTACCGTGGGGCAAAACGCCTTGCAGCAAGGCAAGGTTTTCTCAGGCTCCGTCGCGTTGACCGGTCTGATCGTGACCAAACTGGATGGCACGGCCAAGGGTGGCGCGGTGGTCGGGCTTCACCGGGAGATCGGAACGCCGGTGCGGTTCCTCGGGGTCGGCGAAGCAGTGGAGGACCTCGAACGTTTCGATCCTCGGCGGTTTGCGGAACGCCTCTTGGGAGATTGATGCCGCTCCGACTGGATACATCGGTTCAGTATCTCAGGGGGGTGGGCCCGCACCGAGCTGAGACGTTTGCACGACTCGGGATCCACACGGTCGAGAACCTCCTCTACCATATTCCCCACCGCTATCTCGATGCGACGACGGTCACACCGATCGCCCGAGCTGACGTAGGCACAGAAGTCACGTTGGTCGGACGGGTGGTATCGACCGGTGTTTTGCCCACACGCCGTCGGTTGCGCATTTTTCGGGCGGTCATTCGCGACGCATCCGGGCTCATCGAGTGCGCGTGGCCAGGTCAGACATTCCTCGATCGGTCGATCAAAGAAGGTCAACTTCTGTTGGTGTCCGGGCCGATCAAGCACTACCACGGACGCCAGATGGTTCCGCGCGAACAAGTCATTCTCGCGGGCCCGGATGACGCGGATGACGAGGACACCGACAAGGGATTGGTGCTGCCGGTCTATCCGGCCACGGAGGGGCTTTCCCACCGACAAATCCGTCGGCTCATCAAGAATCATCTCGAGGAATTCGTAGCGTTGGTGGACGATGTCGTGCTGACGAGTGTTCCCAAGGAGTTGAACCTGCCGTCGTTGCGCGATGCCTTGCTTGCCGTGCACCGTCCCGCAACCACCAGCCAGGCCGAACAGGGCCGCCGCCGGCTCGCATTTGACGAGCTGTTCGACATGCAGCTCGTAGTTGTCCGGGCCCGACACCTGGCGAAATACGCCGTCAAGGGCATTCAGCACGAGATCAAGAAACAACTCACCACCCAGCTCAAGGAGGCGTTGCCCTTCGAGCTGACCGGCGACCAGCGGCGCGCGATCCGCGAGATAACAGCTGACATGACGGCGCCTCACCGCATGCACCGCCTCCTCATGGGCGACGTTGGTTCAGGCAAGACCGTCGTGGCGCTCTTTGCGATGCTTCTCGCAATGGAGAACGACAGCCAAGCCGTGTTCATGGCGCCCACTGAGTTGCTCGCCGAGCAGCATGCCGCGACGTTGACGCGATTCCTTGCACCGCTCGGCATCGTGCCCGAACTGCTCATCGGTCGCCTCTCGGCATCCGAAAAGGCGGCCATTCGGGATCGGATTGCCACCGGCGTGTCCCGCATCGTCGTGGGGACGCACGCCTTGTTTCAGGAAAAGACACGGTTCCACCTGTTGGGATTCGTCGTAGTCGACGAACAGCATCGCTTTGGCGTCGAACAGCGGGCTGCGTTGATCGAGAAGGGAGAGGCGCCCGACGTCTTGTTGCTGTCGGCGACGCCAATTCCGAGGACGCTGGCGCTCACGTTGTATGGCGACCTCGATGTCTCTGTCATCAAAGAGAAACCGGCGGGCCGGCAGGCAGTGCGCACGTCCATCCGCAGCAGTAAGAATCGCAGCGCCATTTATGCGTTTGTTTCCGAACAGTGCGCTGCCGGACGGCAGGTGTACGTCGTCTATCCGGTGATCGAAGAATCGGAGAAGGTCGATCTCAAGGCCGCCACGACAATGGCGGAGCGGCTGCGTGAGGATTTGAGCCCGCTCCAGATCGGTCTGGTGCACGGCCGGATGAAAGCCGAGGAGCGCGAGGCGACCATGCGAGCATTTCGTGACGGTGAGATTCCGGTGCTCGTTGCTACGTCGGTAATCGAGGTCGGGATCGACGTGCCCAACGCGACCGTCATGGTCATCGAGCATCCTGAGCGCTTCGGTTTGGCGCAGCTCCATCAGCTGCGCGGACGCGTGGGTCGCGGTACGGCCGAGAGCTACTGCATACTCGTGGCCGACGCTGGGGCGCGAGATCGGCTACGGAACTTTGCCCAGACGAACGATGGTTTCCGCATCGCCGAGTTGGATCTGCAGGAACGGGGGATGGGACAGCTCGCCGGCGCCCGCCAATCGGGCGGCATGGCGGTGAGCTTCACGGATTTCACCAAGGACGAGGATCTCATCATCGCGTCACGCAAGGCGGCCCTCGAGATTATCCGACTGGATCCGCTGCTCGATCAGAAGAAGAACTCAGCGTTGCGCACACGCCTGCAACAACGGTACGAGCGTGGGATGGAGCTGTTTCGGGTTGGGTAGTGAGTCGTGAGCTGATAGCTGATAGCTGATAGCTGGCCCTACTTCAGCATTTGCAGCGCTGCTCTCACTTGCCGCCTCACTTCCTTCCGCGAAAGAAAGGTGTGACACCGTCGGTTGGCGTGCTCTACCGCCCTCACTGCCTGTCGCTCCAAAGAGAACCACGGGACCCAGCGGTGGGCGCCCGCGTACCATGTCTTCTCGACGTGTGGCCAGCGACCTCCGCTCCACAGCCTGACCCGAGCAAACCAAGCCCGCGGGGGCAATTTCACGTCGACGCGCGTGTCTCCGTAGCGGTAGATGTCGGTTCGAGTCGAGTGGTGCATGGCTTTGGAACCCCGGCTTCCGGTAACGATTCCCCAGGTCTGATGCTCTAAAATAGATAATAATAGTGCACAGAGACGGCACAGGCGACACATACTGAACTTCCCTTTGCAGGCTCGAAACCCGATATTCGGGAGTTGACGATCCTTATTTCCGCTAGATCTTCGGAGCTTTGCATCATGTCAAAATTCGCCCGTATGCTACTCGGTGCTCTACTTGTCACCGGTTTTTCCGTGCCGTCCGCGGTGGCTCAGGACGCGTTGCAACGAGCGCTCCGCGTGACGCGTTTGGAAGCGACACCCAGGACGATCGTGGTGACGCAGGGTGAGCGGGCGCGCCTGTCGATCGCCGCCTACGACGCGGCGGGGAACGCGGTGGACGTCCCCATCCGAATCGGCGGGCGGTTCCGAGGTTTGGCCATCGAGAACGGTGAGGTTCGTGGTATTGCGGCGGGGGAGTACACGATCTTCGCGACGGTGGTGCTACCGCCCGACGCCGGCCGCGAGCCGCCCGCAGTGCAGATACCGGTTACCGTCGAGTGGCCGGCGGTCGTTCGGGTCGAGATCGAGGCCGAGCCGGGAACTTTGTACGACGGCACGGCCCTGATACACCGAGGCACGGGACGACACGGCGATGGATCGGTGCGTCCGGGTGCCGAGTTCTTGTGGGAGAGTTCCGACCCGAACGTTGCATCGGCGGATCGGTACGGGTATGTGCGGGCCAACGGTACCGGCGAAGTGACGATTTCGGCGACCTTCGAAGGAGTGACGGCTCGCATCACATATAACGTCGCGCCGTTTCCGGCGGCCCAGCTGGAAGTCCTCGGTGGCGAAGACGAAGTTCGCCAAGGCGACGTGCAGACGTTCACGGCCGTGGCTCGCGACGGCAGCGGCCGCGTGATCGACGATCTCGCCGTCGAATGGTCGCTGTCATACAAACCCGCTGAGGGTGTCGTCGCGCCGAGTGGGCCGGGCCAGATCAACGGCGGAAAGGTGGTGGCGGACGTGCCGGGTGTGTACACGGCTATCGCCTCGGCAGGGCCGCTCACGGCCCGCCGGCGCTTCACGGTGGTGGAGCGGGAAGTGGTTCGGAATCTCACGGTGGTGGGCCATGGGAGCCAGAACACGCACTACACGAGCGATTTCTGGGTGTTCGAGGGGCTCGACGGGCGGGATTACGCTATGACTGGCGCCCGCCAGGCCCAGAGCCACGCGTTCATATGGGACGTGACCGATCCGAGCAACATCTTCAAGACCGATTCCATCCAGGTCGACGCCCGATCGGTCAACGACATCAAAGTATCGCCCGACGCGCGCTATGCGGTTATTTCACGTGAGGGGGCATCCAACCGGCGGAACGGCGTCGTCATTCTGGACATGGCAAACCCCGCCCACCCGACGATCGCGTCCATCTACGACGAGGGACTCACCGGCGGCGTACACAACGTCTTTGCCACCAACGACTACTTGTTTGCGCTTTCGGGCGGTGACAAATACGTCATCCTCGACATGCGCGACATCGAGAACCCCACCTACGTGAGCGAGTACAACCATCCCAACAGCCGTATCCACGACCTGTGGGTGCACGATGGCATCGCTTACTCTGCGGAGTGGGAAACCGGTGTCGTGATGGTCGATGTCGGCAACGGCCGATGGGGTGGATCCATCGAGAACCCCGTGTTGATCAACGCCTATCCGCTGCCGAGCGGTCGGACACACGCGGTGTTCCCCTACGTATCTCAATCGACGGGCAAGTTCTATCTCTTTGCCGGCGACGAGATCACCAATCGCCGTGGACTGGCGTGGCAGGGCAGCGGCCCAGACGTGAGGATGGCGTACGATCCCGAGACCGGCCGTGGTGGATATCCCCGCGTCACGTCTGGCTATATCCAGGTCATCGATCTAACCGATCCGGAGAATCCGGAGATGGTGGCCCGCTACGAAGTCACCGAGTACGGCACGCACAACATCTGGGTGGAGGACGATATCCTCTATCAGGCGTATTACGAGGGGGGAGTGCGATTGGTGGACGTGTCCGGTGAATTGATGGGGAATCTCTACACGCAAGGCCGAGAGATCGCGGTCCACAAGGCGATGGATCCCGTGGGCTGGATTCACAACGCGCCGGCGGCGTGGAGCGTGATGCCGTACAAGGGCCATGTGTTCTTCTCCGACATCAGCAGCGGTTTGTGGTCGGTGAAGTTGGAGCCGAAGGATCGGCCGGTGATGTGAGGAGAGCTGCCGGCTTCCATCTGTCTCCTACTCGACCGGACTTCCAATGACACGGATTTGTACCAGTTGTATGTTGGCATTCGTCCAACTTTCGCATAACGCGTGTGCGGGCAATCCTGCTGGTCCGTTGACCCTTGAAATCGATACCATTGTGGTGTCACCAGCCCCGATCGCGCTGGGGCGCGCAACCCAAGTCCTGGCCACCTCAATCGATTTCGACGGGAACGAAATTCTCGACGTCACTTACAAGTGGCGATCCTCCGACGATGCCATAGTGACTGTTGATTCCCTCGGGAGGGTTACTGGACGCGCTCTTGGGAGTGCTACCGTTACGGCGTCCGTCGCGGGGCGGACCGGTACAGCGGAAATGTCGGTGACGCCAGTCGGAGTGCTGGGACTCAGGCTCCTGGTTACCGGACTGGGCCCGCTCACTCAGGTAACAGCTCCTCCCGATGATGCGAACCGGTTGTTTGTGGTAGAGCGGGGTGGAACCATTCGTGTGATTCGTAATGGAACGCTGCTAGCCAATCCCTTTCTGGACATTTCGGATCTTGTGTCCGAGCGGGGCGGAGAACAGGGTTTGCTCAGCATTGCCTTCCATCCGAACTATGCGACGAACGGATTTTTCTACGTATCGTATACCGGGAAGAGTGGTGCGGTGGTTGATCCAACGGATGGCGTGTTGGTGGGGAATTCTGTGGTTGCCAGATATCGAGTTTCAGCGGATCCGGACATCGCCGACGCAACATCCTCCACCACCATTCTTGTGGTTGAACAACCCTTCGTTTGGCACAATGTGGGACTGTTGCGGTTCAGCCCCGACGGCATGCTGTACATCGGTTCCGGCGACGGCGGATCGGGAGGGGATCCGTTCGAAAATGGCCAGAACCTCGGAACACTGCTGGGTACGATCTTGCGGATCGACGTCGACGGCCGATTCCCGTACGAAGTCCCTGCCGACAACCCCTTCGTTGGCGCGACCGACACGCCGGCCCGTCCCGAGATCTGGGCTTACGGGCTGCGCAATCCCTGGCGGTTCTCCTTCGACGGCGCCACGGGTGATCTCTACATCGCAGACGTGGGTGACGCGTCGTGGGAAGAGATCAACGTTGAACCAGCGGAAAGTGTCGGGGGCAACAATTACGGATGGAGCATCATGGAGGGTACCAAGTGTGTCGAGGACACGAACTGCGACCAAACGGGAATCGTGTTGCCCACGGTGGAATATTCCCGCAGCGAAGGATGCGCGGTGATCGGCGGTCATGTCTATCGGGGAACGGCTATTCCGGCCCTGACGGGTCAGTACGTGTATGGTGACTTCTGCTCTCCGTGGTTGAGGAGTTTTCGCTATGAGAGCGGAAGCGTCGTAGACCTCCGCGACTGGTCTTACGACGTCGAGTTGCTCGACGAGCTGACCACGTCGCTAGGTGAAGACGGGGCCGGCGAGCTATATGTCGCCACGTTTGAAGGGAACGTTTACAAGATCGTCCCGGCCAAGGGTCAGCCCACTCCCGAACGGTCGAAGACGTTCCGGGAGTGACGAAAACGATCGTGGAGAAAACGATTGACTGGCGACTGCAGGTAGGCGATTCGCAGTTGGAGAACCCCTAACTTCCAAACACCTCGCCACACTTCGCGGCGAATACGAAGTCGCTTTCCGTCAGGCCGTCGATCTTGTGCGTCCAGATGGTGATCCCCACCTTGCCCCACGCCAAGTAGATGTCCGGGTGGTGGTTCTGCTCTTCAGCAATCACACCGACGCGGTTCGTGAATGCCAACGCCTCGACGAAATCCTTTAATCTGAATTCCTTGTGCAAATGATGGTCGTCGATCGCATGCCAGCCATTGCCCAGTTGGGTAAGCAAGTTCTGAATGGATTCTGCCTCGAGTGGTGGCACGCCGCCCTTGCAGGGAATGCAGTCTCTAGATGCCAAGTTGTTGGTCATATGGTCCCTCGGTAAGCAACGAAAACTCCGTATTGTCCGTGCCTTCTCTGTGTCTTCTGTCTTGCCAACAAGATAACCGCCGGGGTGACGATACGCCCTTCCATTTGAGTAGTCGCTTGCGTAGCATACCCGCCCTATGAGTGACGTAATTCGCATCAAGGATCTTCGCAACCGCGTCGGTCAAACGGTCTCGCTCCGCGGCTGGGTCTGCACAGCCCGCTCCAGCGGCAAGATTGCGTTCGTGGTGCTGCGCGACGGTACCGGCAATTTGCAGTGCGTCGTCTCCAAGAACGAGGTCGGCGAATCGGTGTGGGAGGCGGTAAAGGCCCTCACACACGAGACGTCGGTCAAGGTGACGGGTGGGGTGAGGGAAGACGCCCGGTCGCCAGGCGGTGTCGAGCTGGGGCTCACTGAGCTGACGATCTTGGGGTTGAGCGTGGACTTCCCGATCACGCCGAAAGAGCACAGTACCTCCTTCCTGTTCGAGCACCGCCACCTGTGGCTCCGCAGCAAGCGGCAGGAAGCCATCATGAAGGTGCGTCACGAGGTCGTGCAGTCCATTCGCGATTTCTTCTACGAGCGGGATTTTTGTCTGGTGGACACGCCGCTGCTGACCGCGGCCATCGGTGAGGAAGCCGGCACGCTGTTCGAGACGGAGTATTTCGATCTCGGCAAGGCGTACCTGGCACAAACCGGCCAACTCTATCTGGAAGCTGCCGCCGCCTCGCTAGGCATGGTCTATTGCTTCGGTCCGACGTTCCGTGCGGAGAAATCCAAAACGCGCCGCCATTTAGCTGAGTTCTGGATGGTGGAGCCGGAGGTTGCCTGGTACGACTCGGACGATAACATGCGGCTGCAGGAAGACTTCGTTTCCTATGTGGTGCAGCGGTGTCTCGAACGTCGCAAAACCGAACTGGAAGTTCTGGAGCGCGACACCTCACGTCTTGTTCCAGTGGAGCCACCGTTCCCACGAGTTTCGTACACTGACGCCATCGCGAGACTCCAGGACGAAGGACGAAGCATCGAGTGGGGGAAGGACTTGGGCGCCGAGGACGAGACGAAGGTTGCCACGTGGTCCGACAAACCGGTCTTCGTGTTCAACTACCCGAAGGAGGCCAAGGCCTTCTACATGAAGCGGAACCCGGATGACCCGCGCACAGTCTTGAGTAACGACTGTCTCGCCCCTGAGGGTTACGGCGAGATCATCGGTGGCAGCCAACGTGAAGACGACCACGATATCTTGTTGTCACGGATTCGAGAGGAAAATCTCCCGGAAGACGCGTACGACTGGTACCTGGACCTCCGGAAGTACGGTACCTTCGTGCATTCGGGGTTTGGGATGGGTGTTGAGCGTGTCGTGGCGTGGATCTGCGGCGTACCGCACGTGCGGGAAACGATCGCCTTTCCACGTCAAATGCATCGGATCCGGCCATAGCCACACCCCTGGCCCCTCCCGGTGGTAGCAGGGATCGGTCTGCGCCAACACCCTATCCCCTATCCCCTATCCCCTAACTTGGCCTCCTCCCACAACACATCCAGCTCTTCCAGCGACGCTCGTCCCAAGTCCACATCGTGCTGCTGGGCCAACCGCTCCACTCTTCGAAACCGCCCATCGAAACGCGCATTGGCTTTTTCCAGCGCCGCCCGGGGATCGCAGCCCAACTTTCGCGCCAGGTTGACCACGGCGAAGAGGAGATCGCCAACCTCGGCCTCGACCCGATCGGTATCGGGGTTGTCGGTCAACTCGGCATCCAGTTCGTCCAATTCTTCCGTGACCTTGTCGCGTGGACCCTGGGCATCTTGCCAGTCGAAGCCGACACCCGCCGCGCGCTCCTGTAGTCGGAACGCCTTGAGGAGGGCCGGCAGCGAAGGAGGTAGTCCGTCGAGGATGCTGTGGTCTTGTGTGACGTGCTCTTTTTTCTTTTGGCGCTCCCACGTCTCCGGCTCCGGGCCCAGACCGAACAAATGCGGGTGCCGTCGCTTCATCTTGGTTTCGATCGCCTGCGTTACGTCTTCCGCTCCGAACGCTCCCGACTCCTCACCGAGCACGATCTGGAAGGCGATGTGCAGCAGCAGATCGCCGAGTTCGGCTTGGATCTGATCGGAATCGTCAGCGGCGAGTGCCTGGTCCAACTCCAACGCCTCCTCGACGAGGTAGGGGCGCAAGGTGGCGCGGGTTTGCACGCGATCCCACGAGCACCGTTCTCTGAGATCTCTGACGAGCTCGACGATGCGCCCAAGCGCTGATGGTTCTTGCATTCGTGTCATTGCGCCGGTACAATACGCGCGGGATTGTGAGTGTGTCAACAGAGCTACGAGTCGACCGTGCGTGGGTGGAAGTTGACCTCGCAAATTTGGTCGAAAACGCCCGGGCAGTGCGCCACGCGGCGCACGATGCGCCCCTTCTCCCCATGGTCAAGGCAGATGGTTACGGGCTCGGCGCCGTCCAGGTCGTACGCGCGCTCGAGACGATCGAGCCGTGGGGATTTGGGGTTGCAACGGTGTCGGAGGGGGTGGAACTGCGGCGTGCGGGCGTTACTCGACCCATCGTCGTGTTTACGCCAGCGCGTATCGACGATCTGAGTCGCTTGGGGGAAAACGAGTTGACCGCCGTGCTGGACGACCCCGCTGTCATCGATGAATGTGGAACCGACCAACCGTATCACTGCGAAGTCGACACGGGTATGGGTCGCGCCGGAATCCGATGGAATGATGCCGCTGGGCTCAGGGCGTTGGCGCGCAACCCGCCGCAAGGCGTGTTCACCCACCTGCACTCCGCCGACACGTCGGAGGATGCGGTGAACGTGCAACTCGGGCGTTTCCGTGAGGTAGTGTCGTCGCTCGCGGAGCGGCCGAGGTTCGTTCATGTGGCCAACAGCGCCGGCGCCTGGAGGGTCGACGAACATTTCGATTTGGTGCGGCCTGGAATTTTTTTGTATGGTGGCCAAGTCGGAAAGGACCTTCCCAAGCCGAAGCCGGTCGCGTCACTGCGGGCGGTCGTGGTGAGCGTGAGGCGTCTCGAGGCCGGCGATACGGTCAGTTACGGTGCGGAATGGACCGCCGCAGAGCCGACCACTGTGGGAACCTTGAGCATTGGATATGCGGACGGGGTGCCGCGCGCCGTTCAAGATCGCGCGAGTGTGATCGTCGCCGGCCGTCGCCGGCCGATCGTGGGGCGGGTGACCATGGATATGACTGTGGTCGATCTAGGACCGGATGATCCGGGCGGCGTCGGGGACGTAGCTACGCTGATCGGAACCGACGGTGACGAACGGATCGCTCTAGACGAATTCGCTGGTTGGGCCGGCACGATTTCCTACGAAATTCTGGTCAAGCTGGGCGATCGCTTGCCGCGCGTCTACCGTGGGCCGTGAACGCCGCGACAGAGGTCGTGTCGCGCTGATCGTGCTGGACGGTGTTGGCATTGGCGAGGCACCGGACGCGGCGGAATATGGAGACACGGGAAGCGACACCTTGGCCAACTCGGCGCGGGCCGTGGGTGGCTTTCGGCTTCCGTACCTCGAGTCGCTGGGTTTGGGGTGTTGTCGGCCGTTGAGTGGCTTGAGGTGCGATCACCCGTCTGCCGCGCACGGAGTGGCGGTACCGTACTCGAAAGGAAAGGACTCCACGGCAGGTCATTGGGAGCTCTGCGGATTACTGCTGCAAGAACCGTTTCCGTTGTATCCACACGGCTTCCCACCCGAAATCGTTGCGGAGTTCGAGTCGACTACGGGTCGAGGGGTGCTGGGGAACAAAGCCGCATCGGGGACCCAGATCATCGAGGAGCATGGCGCCGAGCACCTCGACACCGGCGCATGGATTGTGTACACATCGGGCGACAGTGTCTTTCAGATCGCGGCGCACGAGCAGAAGATACCGCTCGACGAACTCTACACGGCTGCGCGGAAGGCCCGGCAAATTCTCGTCGGCCCGCACACGGTGGCGCGGGTGATCGCGAGGCCGTTCGTGGGGCAGCCCGGTTCGTTTGCGCGAGTTCCCGACCATCGGAAGGATTACTCGATCGAGCCGGTAGGTTGCACGCTGCTAGACCGATTGGCCGAAGCCGGTGTGCCGAGGGTGGGAGTCGGCAAGGTGGATGACCTGTTTGCCGGCCGGAACATTGCCAGCCAACACACGGCGACCAACGCCGACGCGTACCGACTCATCGGAGAGGCGCTTCGATCGATGGATTCTGGGCTGCTGTTCGCGAATGTGATCGAGTTCGATCAGACCTGGGGGCACCGCAATGACGTTGTGGGGTTCTACCAAGGGCTGGAGGAGTTGGATCGGGCGCTCCCGGAGCTGGTCGGGTTGCTTGGACCGCCCGATCTGATGATTCTCACCGCGGACCACGGGAACGACCCGACCACGTCGTCGACGGATCATTCGCGGGAGCTGGTCCCGATCCTGGCGCTTGGGCCGGGCATCCGCCCGGTTACCCTGGGTACCCGGGCCTTCTCCGACGTGGGGGCGACGGTCGCGGCTTATTTCGGCGTGCCCGCTTCGGTCGGACGATCGTTTCTCGGCGAGATGATTGCTGACGGAGGACTTGCATGAGCGATCCGCTGGTCGAGGCGGCCAAGGAGGCCCAGTCCAATGCCTACGTCCCCTACAGCGGGTTCCGGGTGGGAGCGGCCCTCCAAGCCGAGGACGGACGTATCTTTGTAGGGGCGAACGTGGAGAACGCGTCGTACGGGCTGACCAACTGCGCGGAGCGCGTGGCGTTGGGATGTGCCGTAGCGGCCGGTGCCAGGCGGTTCGCGCGGCTGGTAGTCGCAACCGACGCGTCTCCGCCATCGGCTCCCTGCGGGGCATGCCGGCAGGTGCTCGCGGAACTGGCGGCCGATCTCGTGGTGGAGGCCGTGGGTCCGGATGGCTCCCGCCGATGGCGGTTGACCGAATTACTGCCCGATCGATTCGGGCCGGAGGATCTGGCACGATGAAGATGGGGCGAGTCATAGGCTCGGTGGTGGCGACCAGGAAAGACCCGTCGTTGGAGGGGGTGAAATTTCTGGTGGTGGAGCAACTTGCGCTCGATATGGAACCGGAGGGTGGTTACGTGATCGCGGTGGATGCCGTCGGCGCGGGACTGAACGACACGGTGCTCTTCGCGGGTGGGTCGTCGGCGCGCCAGACTGACGTCACTCGAGACCGACCGGTCGATGCGGTGATCATGGCCATCATCGATTCGTTTGACGCATATGGCAAGACGACCCGCCTTACTTAGCAGCGTCTGCGTTGCCGCGTGCGCGGCGCTCGCGTGCCAGCAGACCATCACGGCTCCGGGGGCGTGTCCGGAATTCTGTCCCACGGCTCAAATCGAGATGGTGGACTCGCTGTTGATCGGCGTGATCGACCAAGACACGTCATACCAGGGGTACGTCCCGGCTCACACCGCCATCCTAATGCAAGTTGCGACGGGTGGTGGGCAGGAGAGCCGTGTCTTGCTCCGTTTCCGGCGTTTTGGAGACGCGATCCCCATCACCACGACCGCCACGGCTCCGGTGGTGGAGCGAGACTCGTTCCGCCTGGATCTCATCGTCACCCGGCGGAGCGCCGACGTGTCCGGCCTGGGAATTACGGTCTACCGAATCCCGACAAGCATCGACTCGCTCACGACCTTCGACGCCGTGGCGCCGTTTTTCGACGATAGCCTCATCGTGGGCGTCGTGCTGGTGCCGGAGCCCGACTCGACGGGCAGCGATACCATCTCGACCGTGCTTCTGGCGGCCGCGTTCCCCACGTTCGTGGAGGACGCCCGTGAGATCACCATCGGTTTGGCGATCCGGAGCACCACACCGCTGTTCGCGACCCTTGGCACCGAAGACGGGGTGCGAGGGGCGGGAATCACCCGTTTCGTCAAGGCGGATTCGGCCGACGGGCAGCTCACGCCCGCGAGTGATTTTCGCGCCGTGGCCTTTGACACGTTCGTTCACACCGATCCGGCGCCGCCCCAACCGGCGACCCTCACCGTCGGGGGGACGCCTTCCACGAGATCTTTCCTGCGCTTAAACATTCCGTCTTTCGTGATCGACTCATCACAAGTGCTTGGCGCCAAGTTGCTGCTGGTGCCGGTGGAGCCTGTCTTAGGAGCGCCGGGGGATACGTTCAACCTCATTGCCAACGCATTGAGTGCCGACTTCGGACCGAAGTCGCCGCTACTGATCGCGCTGGACTCCTCGGCCATCGGTATCCCTGTGGCTGTTGGCACGAGCGATACGATTGCGTTGGACATCACGTCCATCTTGAGGCGCTGGCAAAACAATCCCGACCAGGTGCGGACCCTCGTGCTGCGTCTGCGGACCGAGGCCGCAACGTTCGCCGAACTGCGTGTCGGGTCCAGCCAGCGAGTAGGTGCAGCGCCTTCCCTGCGGGTGACCTACGTGCCCCCGTTCAGCTTGGTACAACGATGATGCGCAGCTCGGGACTTCTCCTCATGGCTGTCGTGGTGCCGGGGGTGCTATCGGCGCAGAACTCGATCTACGGGACGCGCGGAATCGGTTTTCCCGGTCGGGCCGAGGGTGCGCGCTCCGTTGCACTCGGCGGGGGAGCCGCCCTGTTCGACGCTGGGTCCGCTCTCAACCCCGCCTTGGCGGCCGCGTTCACCGAAGTCTCGGTTGGTGCGTCGTCCGGCACGACTTTTCGCGGCTACACCGCGGTGAATGTCGATGTGTCCGGGCTGCAGGAAACGCGTTTTCCGTTTGCTTACTTGGGTGGCGGCGTGGGCCGCTCGCAGTTTTCGTATCAGGTTAGTCTAGCCACGTACACGGAGCGAACGTTCCGATTGACGTCCGCCGACACGGTGCTCGTGGGCGGTACCATGCTAGGCGTGAGTGACACGGTCCTGTCGGATGGGGGCATCGTGGATGTCCGCGGGGCCGTGGGGTGGAGGACGTCGCCGAAACTGAACCTTGGTGCCGCATTCCATGTGCTCGCCGGGTCGAGTCGGATCGCGGCAACCCGCCGCTTCGAGAACGACGCGCTGCAGCGGTTTCAGGACGAAGACGATCTCAGCTTTTCGGGCAGCGGGTTTTCTGCTGGCGTGCTTTGGAGCGTGCGACCGGCCATCCGGCTCGCGGCGGCGGCCAGAATCAATAATTCGTTGACCAGCCGGTTGGGTGACGGCGCGTCGCAGAGCATCACGATGCCAGTGTCTTTGGCCGGTGGGGTTGCGTTTACGTTTTCGCCGGCGTTTCGTTGGATGACCACGGCGCAATGGCGCGCGTGGAGCCGGTCAGACGGCGATCTGGTGTCTACGGGCAGTCGTGCCTTCGATACTTGGATAGTGGGGTCGGGGATCGAGCTCGGAGGGCAGGGTGGGAGATTCCCCCTGCGCGTGGGGGTCCGCTACGCACAGATTCCGTTTAGCCACAACACCGAGCAACCGACCGAGTGGAACTTCTCATTGGGTACCGGAACGCCGTTCGCATCGAACCGGGCGGCCATCGACGTCGCGGTGGAGCGTTTTCAGCGCGATGGAGCATCTGCACGCGAGCGGGGCTGGTATGTGATGGTAGGGATCACCATTACACCGTCGCGATAACCGGGCGCCCGACGACCACATGAAGGTCTATTTTCACACCTTCGGGTGCAAAGCTAACCAGTACGATACGGAGGTGATACGCCAGGCCCTCGTGGCGGCCGGCGCTTCCCCGACCGACGATCCGGCAGCCGCCGATGTCGCGGTGGTCAATTCCTGCACGGTGACACACAAGGGCGAAGCCAAGATGCGCGGCCTCGTGCGACGCCTGCACCGCCGTCGCCCCGAAATCCGGACCATCGTGATGGGATGCGCCGCCGCCCTCGATGACGGAACGATCGCGTCACTTCCAGGTGTCACCGCGGTGGTGGGTGGATCGGATCCAAAGGCCGTGCTGGACGCTGCCGGAATGGACGGGCCGGCGATCGACCCCATTCTCCGGACGTTCCCGCGTGGTGCTCGGGCATGGCTCAAGATCCAAGACGGTTGCGACGAGCATTGCACCTTTTGCGCGACGACGGTGGCCCGCGGCGATAGCCGGTCTCGCCACCCCGACGAGATCCTGGCCGAAGCGCAGGTCCTGAGCGAGTCCCATGAAGAGATCGTCCTCACCGGCGTGCACATCGGCACGTACGGCAGAGATCTGGCGCCGCCCCATTCGCTCGCGGCCCTCGTGGAACGCCTGCTGAACGCCATCCGCCGGACGCGCTTCAGGCTGACCTCGGTGGAGGCCACCGAGGTCGACGAACGCCTGATGGATTTGATGGCGACGAGCCCCGATCGACTGGCGCCACATCTCCATGCCCCGCTGCAGTCTGGAAGCGACGCCATCCTCAAGCGGATGGGACGACACTGGTACACCGCACGGAGCTATCGCGACCGGTGTGAGGCGCTGGCCGAGCGGGTGCCCGTTCTCGGGTTGGGAGCCGACGTGATAGTGGGGTTTCCGGGTGAAACCGATGCGGACCACTCGGCGACGCGGGCGTTGATTCGCGATCTCCCGTTCACATACCTGCACGTGTTCCCCTACTCAGAGCGCCCCCACGCGTCTTCCGCGCGCCTGGGCCCCCCGGTCGATCCCCGGGTGGTATCCGGCCGGGCGGCCGAACTGCGGAAACTGGCGTCCGACAAAGGCGCTGCGCACCGCGCCCGGCGAAGCGGCGGCACGGCCGATGTCGTCGTCCTGCGCCGGCATCAGGGGGTGGCACAAGGCCTCACCGAGGACTACCTGGATGTTCAGCTATCCGTCCTTCATGCGCCCGGATCGAGGCTGGCGACCGTCCTCGCTCGAGACGCCGAGGGCAGGCTCTTTGCGGAGGTCGCATGACGGAAATGAAGCGCGTGTACATCGAGACGTATGGCTGTCAGATGAACGTAGCCGACACCGATTTGATCATCGGGTTGCTCGGGCGCAGCGGATACACAGCCACCGACTCGCCCGGTGAAGCCGATGTGATCCTGGTGAACACATGCGCCATACGAGACAACGCAGAGCAGAGAGTATACGGGCGTGTTGGAGAGTTGAAGCGATATAAGCGGCCGGGCGACGTCATGGGCATAGTGGGCTGCATGGCCCAGCGTTTGGGACGGACCCTCCTCGACCGCGTCCCCCATGTGGATTTCGTGGCCGGACCCGACGGATATCGCATGTTGTCCGAGTTGATCCTCCGAGCCGGCGATGGCGAACGCTCGGCTGAGGTCGGCTTCAAGTCCTGGGAACATTATGAGGACGTGCCCCCCGTACCGTCAAATAAGGTTGCGGCGTTCGTGACCGTTCAGCGTGGCTGCAATTATCGGTGCACGTTCTGCGTAGTTCCGATGACACGTGGTCCCGAAAGAAGTCGCAAATTGGCCGACGTGGTTCGCGAGGTGGAACGGGTGGCAGCGAGCGGCACCACGGAGGTGACCCTGCTCGGCCAGACGGTCAACAGCTATCACGACGGTGTTCGAGATTTCGCCGATTTGCTTCGGGCTGTGGGGGAGGTGGACGGAATCCGCCGGGTTCGGTTCACGAGTCCTCACCCCAACGATTTCAGCCACCGCGTCATCGAAGCCATGGCGCAGGTACCTGAGGTGTGCGAGCACGTACACCTTCCCATGCAAAGTGGGTCGTCCCGCGTGCTCAAACGCATGCTGCGGCGATACACGCGCGAGTCGTATCTGGAGTGTGTTGATCGTCTTCGCGCCGCTGTCCCCGACCTCGCCATCACGACCGACATCATCGTTGGGTTCCCCGGCGAAACGGAAGACGATTTTCTCGCGACGGACTCTTTGGTGCGTGAGGTGCAGTTCGACAACGCGTTCACGTTCAAATACTCAGTTCGGGATGGTACGCCGGCGGTCAAAATCCGGGAGCACGTTCCCGACGAGCTGGCTGGTGAGCGCCTCGAACGCCTCATCGGCACGGTACGCGAGGTTGCACGGCGCAAGAACGCCAATCTGGTGGGGAGCACGCACGAGGTCCTGGTGGAGAAGGAGGCCCGGCGGGGGGGCCTGCTGCAGTCCCGCACGCGTGCCAACAAGATCGTGCTCATCGAAGGGTCGGCCGAAACGATCGGATCGTATCGCCTGGTTCGGCTTACCGGGACCACCGGGTCGACGTTTACCGGTGTGCCCGTTGCCGGCCGAGAGCTGGCGGTGCTGGTGGAGTGACCGGCACGCGGCGTGTGGCCGTTGGCGGTCGAAGCGTGACTCACAGACGCGGATCGGTGTTCACCGAACCGTAACCGTAGCGAGATAATCGAATCGTGTGGCCCCCGGTCACTCGATTCGCCGTGGCTTACACCGTGGGACTCTGGACTGCGGTGTTCCTTGCTCTACCCCCGGTTCCCGTGCTGGCGGCGGCCGCTGTGCTCGTAGCGGTTGGGATCCGGTCCGGATGGCGTCATCGAGTGATGGGGGCCCTCTTGGTAGGAGCCGCCTTCGGGGCACTGGCGGCGCGGCGTCAACAACAATCGTGCGCCGCCCGCTGGACCCTTGGCCCTCACGCGGCCATCGTTCGCATCCACGACGCGCCCGGTGCCAGCGGATCGACCACCGGGACCGTGCTTCATTCGCCGGAGGGCTGTCGCGGCGATCTCCGATTGCGATTGGATTCGGGATCCGTCGACAGTGGGGAGACGGCGGTTCTCGTCGGCGTCGTTCGGGCGAATGGCTGGCTGAGGGTGCGCCACCTTCGCCGTCTCCCTCGGACGGTCCCTTTGCGCTTCCGACTGCGCGACATCGCGGGGCGGCGGATCCGCCACCTCTACGGCCCCCGGGCACCCTTGGTCGAGGCGATGGTGTTGGGGCGGCGCGCCGATCTCGATCGTGAGTTGCGGCAGTCATTCGTAGCCGGCGGGCTGGCCCATCTCCTTGCCATTTCGGGACTCCACGTCGGAATCATCGCTGCTTGGGTGCGCGTGCTGGTTGGTGCGATCGCCGGGGTGCGAAGGGCGTGGCTCGCCAGTGCGGTATTGGCGTGGGTGTACGTGGCGTTACTGGGATTCCCTGCCCCAGCGACCCGCGCGGCGACGTTCATAGCGGTCGCCGCTCTGGGCCGTATGCGGGAAAGGCGTCCGCCGCCCACCGCCGTGATCGCCGTGGCTGCGCTCGTAGTGCTCACCATCGATCCTGACGCCGTGCAATCCGTGGGGGCGTGGCTCTCGGTCGCCGCCGTGGTCGGCACCAGTTGGGCCCTCCACGTGGTCAGCCGGACCCGGCGGGTCGGATCGTTTGGCCGACTGCTGGTGGTGTCTGCGGGCGCCACGCTGGCGACGGCGCCGATCACGGCATACGCCTTCGGCAGCGTGGCGCCCATCGGGGTCGTCGCCAACCTGGTGGCGGTCCCGCTCGCCGGGCTGTGCGTGCCGGCCGTGTTCGCCAGCCTGTTGGCCGGGGTCATGGCGCCTGGGGCAGGGCTGACCCTGGCGATGCTCGAGCGAGTCGCCGACATCGCGAGTCGGGTTCCCTGGGGTCATCTCGAAGGGGAGCCCGGATGGTTGTTCGCCGGGCCGTGGCTGTGTCTCACGGCTGGGGCCATCTGGCTGACCTGGCGGCGGCCCAAGTGGAGCGTCACTCTGCGACGTGTGGCTCTCGCAGCCGCCGCCGCAAGCTGGGGCATCGTCGGCAGCAGGGCAATCAGCGTGCATGCGGACGCCAGGTTGACGATCCACGTGCTTGCGGTGGGTCAAGGCGATGCCATTGTGCTGCGTACACCGCGGGGCCGATGGGTTCTCATCGACGGCGGCCCCCGTTTCGGAAAGATGGATGCCGGCCGGCACACCGTGATGCCGTTCCTACGCCGCCGGGCCGTGCGCCGGTTGGATGTGGTATTCGTGTCGCACGGCGATGCCGACCACTTGGGCGGCCTCCTCACCGTCATCGCGCAGACAGGGCCGGCGCTGGTCGTCGAGCCGGGCCAGCCGCTCGGAACCGCGCTTTACCGAGAGTACCTGGGCGTGGTCGACCAGGCGGCTGGGGCGTGGCAGGTGGCCCGCGCGGGCGACACGGTCGTCATCGACTCGGTGCAAATTGCCGTGCTGCACCCCTCGGCCGCGTGGATGGCCGGGCAGATTTCGGCCAACGAAAACTCCCTGATCCTCCACGTACGGTATGGGGAGTTCGATGCGCTGTTCATGGGCGATGCGGGATGGCCCGCGGAGTCGGCGCTCGCCGCCTCCCTCCCGCCGGTGGAATTGCTCAAGGTGGGTCACCATGGTTCCGCCGGTAGCACGTCCGGCCTGCTGCTCGACGCCATCCGCCCTCAGGCGGCGGTCATCAGTGTCGGGCCGAACCGATTCGGCCATCCGACCCGATCGGTCCTGCGCCGGCTGCGCGAGCGGGGGATTGCGGTGTACCGCACCGACTTGGACGGGACGGTAACGATTCGGACCGACGGACGCTATTTTGAGATCGAGCACGGCACCTCACTCAACGTCCTGGAGCGAATCCGTTGCCGATTTCTGATGTGGTTACCATCGAGCGGTTCATCATGGGGCAAGAGCGCATGCACCCGCACGCCACGGGTCAGCTCTCGAACCTTCTCTACGACGTCGCGCTAGCCGCCAAGATCATCTCAGGCTATGTGCGGAGCGCCGGGTTGGTGGACGTGCTCGGCGCCGTGGGTCACACGAACGTGCAGGGGGAGGAGCAGCAAAAACTCGACGTGCTGGCCAACGAGGTCATGAAGCAGGCTTTTGGCAATACCGGTCGGGTGTCCATCATGGCGTCGGAAGAGGAAGCCGAGCCGATTCTGGCGGCGAACGGCGCCGTCGACGGCAAGTACGTGTTGTTGTTCGATCCGCTGGATGGATCTTCGAATATCGATGTGAACGTTTCGATCGGGACGATTTTCTCCATCCAAAAGCGCCTATCCGAACATGGGTGTGGTAATCTCGTGGACTGTCTGCAATCCGGACGGTCGCAGGTCGCCGCCGGCTATGTGATCTACGGATCGAGTACCGTCATGGTCTACAGCGCCGGTCACGGGGTGCATTGTTTCACGTTGGATCCGGTCATTGGCGAATTTCGCATGACCAACCAAAACGTGAGCACGCCACCGATCGGGAAATACTACAGTATCAATGAAAGCAACTTTACGAGATGGTCCCCCGGCTATCAGCAAGTGGTTCGCTACTTCAAGGGTGTGGAGGGTGAGGGGCTCGGGAAGAACGCGAGATACATCGGGTCACTGGTGGCTGATTTCCATCGCAATCTGCTTGCGGGCGGCATCTTCATGTATCCGGCAGACTCGAAGTCACCCAAAGGCAAGCTGCGACTGCTGTACGAGGCAAGTCCCCTGGCGTACATCGCGGAGCAGGCTGGCGGAGCCGCTTCCGACGGAAAGCGTCCGATCCTCGACATCGTACCGTCCGAATTGCATCAGCGGACGCCCCTCGTGATTGGCAGCCGAGACGACGTCGAGTTTGTGGAAAGGATTCTCCGCGAGGCCAATGCGACGCCGGAATGAGTGAAGCGTCACGCCGGTCACCGTCCGGCATTCCGATCGATCCCGTATACACCGCCACGAACGCAAGAAGCTCTACATCGTCGGAAATCCCGGGGGAGTTTCCCTTCACACGCGGGATCCATCCGACGATGTACCGTGGTCGTTTATGGACGATGCGACAGTATGCGGGATACGGAACGGCGCAGGAGACGAACACGCGGTTCCGACATCTGCTGGATGCTGGCCAGACAGGACTCTCGGTGGCGTTCGATCTTCCTACCCAAATGGGTTTGGATTCGGATGATGCACGTGCCGAAGGGGAGGTCGGACGCGCGGGGGTGGCGATCGACAGCGTAGACGATCTCTCGGTGCTGTTCGACGGGATTTCGCTGGACCGCGTTTCCACGTCGATGACCATCAATGCGACGGCGGCGATTCTGCTCGCCATGTATATCGTAGTTGGGGAGGAGCGAGGGGTCGCCCGCTCCGCTCTCCGAGGCACGGTGCAGAACGACGTGTTGAAAGAGTATGTTGCCCGCGGCACGTATATCTATCCGCTCGAGCCATCGTTGCGCTTGGTAACAGATACCATCGCCTTTGTGGTCGATCAGGGCATGTCGTTCAATCCGATCTCGATTAGCGGTTACCACATGCGCGAGGCGGGCGCGACGGCAGTCCAGGAAGTTGCGTTCACGTTCGCGAATGCGCTCGAATATCTGGACCGCGCAGCGTCTCGAGGCCTGGATATCGACGTGGTGGCGCCGCGCGTGTCGTTCTTTTTCGCGGCGCACAGCGATTTGTTCGAGGAAGTAGCGAAGTTCCGCGCCGCGCGCAGGTTGTGGGCCAAGCTGGTGCGGGAGCGGTACGACGGAGACGACAGAAGCTGCCAGCTGCGGTTCCATGCCCAGACCGGCGGTTCCACGCTCACGGCACAGCAGCCGCTCAATAACGTCGTTCGCGTGGCGATACAGGCCCTGTCGGCGATCCTCGGTGGCACGCAGTCCCTACATACCAACGGGTACGACGAGGCGCTGGCGTTGCCCACAGAGGACGCCGCCCGACTCGCGCTCCGGACCCAGCAAGTTCTGGCGTACGAATCGGGCGTTGCCCAAACTGCGGATCCGCTTGGCGGGTCGTACTACGTCGAGCATCTTACGGACACGATGGAGAGGGAAAGCCGCGTGTTGCTCGACGCGATAGCGGAGCGGGGAGGTGCGGCGCAGGCTATTGAGACGGGATTCTTTCAGGAGACGATTGGTCGCTCGGCCTTCGACCAGCAACGGGCGCTCGAAACCGAGCAGAACGTGGTGGTAGGCGTCAACCGCTTCGAGACCGATGAGGCCGGACCGGTGTTGCCCGCGCCGGACTACACGGCCTTGGCGAGGGAACAAACCGAACGGGTTCGCCGGACACGCCAGCGTCGCGATTTAGCGCGGCACCGTGCAGCGCTGCACGAGTTGACGCAGGGAGCGACCGGCGACGTTCCGCTCGTCCCGCTGATCCTGGAGGCGGTGCGTGCCCGAGCGACCGTCGGCGAGATCAGCGAGGCGTTTCGCGATGTGTGGGGAACGTTTCGTACTGCTTGACCCCGCGGGTGCCCCCAGGTAACATGCCCACTCTATCCCACGAACATTTCCAACGTAAGGAATGAGTCATGCCTACGTACGGGTATCGCTGCCCGACATGCGGACACGAATACGAAAAACTTCAAAAGATCAGCGACGCGACCAGGATCAAGTGCCCTCGGTGCGGGAAGAGAGGCGAGCGTCTCATCTCGGGAGGAGCGGGCATCATATTCAAAGGCTCGGGCTTCTACGAAACCGACTACAAAAGGGCCGGGAGTGCCGGTGCGAAAGAGAAGACCAGTTCCGATGGAGACAAGCCTTCCAAAGACACCTCAAAAAAACCTTCGTCTGGCGCTGACAAGTCCGAATCCAGCAAGGGCACCGACAGGCCCAAAGGAGACAAGTCCTGACCCAGGGCGCGGAGTTGCTGCAAGGCGCGATCGAGCGTGCCGTTGCCGCACTCGGGGCCCCCGCGTCCGACATCGTGCTGGAGCGGCCCCGCGAAGCGGGCCACGGTGACCTCGCGACGTCTGTCGCGCTGAAGCTGGCCAAGCCGCTTGGCCGCGCACCAAGGCAGATAGCCGAAGAGATCGTAGCGGCCCTCGATTGCCCGAGCGACGTCGTGTCCAGAGTCGAGATCGCCGGCCCCGGATTCATCAATTTTTGGTTCGCCGAAGAAGCGATGGCCTCGGTTCTGAAGACCGTGCTCGACGAGGGGGAACGGTTCGGACGGAGCAACACCGGGGCCGGGAAGCGAGTCAACGTCGAGTTCGTGTCGGCGAATCCTACGGGTCCGCTGCACGTCGGGCACGGGCGCGGTGCGGCTCTCGGCGATGCGATCGCCGCTCTGCTCGACGCCACCGGCCACGACGTGACGCGCGAGTTCTACGTCAATGACGCCGGCGTTCAGGTCGACCTGATGGCGGAATCTCTCTGGGCCCGCGTCCAGCAAGAGGTAGGGAGGCCAGCGGAGATCCCGGCACGCGGATATCATGGGGAGTACTTGGCCGAGCTGGCACAAACAATCCTCGAGCGTGAGGGCCCCGAATTCGCGGATCTCTCTGAAGAGGAGGGGATCCGCCAGTGCCGCGCCATCGGCGTACAGGCGCAGCGCGAGGAGCAAGATCGCGACCTCGAGGACTTCGGCGTCCGATTCGACGTGACCTTCAACGAAAGCGAGCTGTACACCAGCGGAGCGATCGAGAAGACCCTGGAAGCACTCGAAGAACGGCGGGTGCTCTACGAGAGTGACGATGCCCTTTGGCTGAAGACGTCGGAGTTCGACGATGCGAAAGACCGCGTTCTCCGCAAACGCGACGGAACCTTCACCTACTTTCTTCCCGATATCGCATATCACCTCACCAAAGCCGACCGGGGGGCGACCCTTGCGATCGACGTGTGGGGCGCCGATCACCATGGTTACATAGGAAGAATGGCCGCTGCGATGGCGGCTCTTGGCCTCCCTCCGGGATTCCTCCGGATCGTCATGGTGCAGTTGGTTCGCGTCGTACGCCACGGTGAAGCGGTACGGTTTTCCAAACGGTCCGGAGAGTTCGTTGCTCTGCGGGACTTGTTCGAACAAACCGGAGTGGACGCCGCAAGATATTTCTTCCTGATGCGCCGCGGGGATTCGCAATTCACCTTCGATATCGACCTCGCGGTCAAGCAGACCGAGGAGAACCCCGTCTACTATGTGCAGTACGCGCACACCCGCATCGCGGGTATCTTTCGCAACGCCGACGTGGCGCCCGAAGACGTGCGGCACGATGGTGTCGACCTCACACTCCTCAACGAGAAAGACGAGATCCTTCTCATCAAACAGTTGGGTGAGTTCCCGGCCGTCGTAGAGCGGGCCGCCGCGGCGCTCGAGCCACATCGGATCGTCGCGTACCTCGAGGATCTGGCTAAAGCGGTGAACGGATGGTACCACCGCCACCGCGTGATCGGGGCGCCGGGGGGCGTAGAACAGGCGCGATTGGCGCTCGCCCGCGCAGCCCAGATTGCGTTGGCCAACGGCCTGAACTTGCTGGGGATTGCGGCCCCGGAACGGATGTAATCCATGGGACTATTGGTTGTGGGAAGCATCGCCCTGGACTCAGTTGAAACTCCATTCGGAAGCACGACCGACGCCCTGGGTGGATCAGCGACGTTCTTTGCGTACGCCGCAGCCTTCTTCCATCCGGTTCAGGTGGTCGGTGTCGTGGGAGACGACTTTCCCTCGGCTGAACTGGACCGTCTCGCGGAACGTGGCGTGGACCTCAGCGGCGTCGAGCATGCGCGCGGAGCCAGTTTCCGGTGGAAAGGAAGGTACTCCGCCGATTTTCAGAACCGCGAGACGCTGGACACGCAGTTGGGAGTCTTCGCGACGTTCGAGCCCAAGTTGCCGGAAGCGTTCCGACGGGCGAAGCTCGTGTTTCTCGGTAACATCGATCCGACCCTGCAATCGAATGTGCTGGACCAGACCGAAACCCCGGATCTCGTGGTGTGCGACACCATGAACTACTGGATCCAGGGCGCGCCTGAACTATTACTGGAACTCATGAAGCGCATCGATGTGCTGATGGTAAACGATTCGGAAGCGAGGCAACTCTCGGGGGACTGGAACGTGTATCGGTCGGCTCGATGGATTCTCGACCGAGGACCGAAGATGGTGATCATCAAGCAGGGTGAGTATGGCGCCTTTATGGTCGATGAGACCGGAGTCTTCTGTGTTCCGGGCTATCCCCTGGAGGAGATCTGCGATCCGACCGGCGCGGGGGACGCGTTTGCGGGAGGGTTCATGGGCCACCTCGGGCGGACTGGAGACCTGTCTCCAGCCAACATGCGGCGTGCGATGGTGTTCGGCTCGACGACCGGCTCCTTTGCTGTCGAGCGGTTTTCGGTCGAGCGGTTCCTTGAAATCGGTCCTGCCGAGATCGCGGCGCGCGCTCGCGCGTTTGCCGATCTGGTACATTTCGATACCACAAACGGATTCGATGAATGAAACCGGCGGCTCGCTACCGTGAAGCTGGTGTCGATCTTCGTGCCGCCGAGCTTGCCAAGGCCAAGATCAGCGAGGTAGTCGCCGCGGCGCGCAGCGATTTGGCGTTGGGTGGCGTGGGTGCCTTCGGCGGCATGGTTCGGCTACCACCGGACATTCCCGACCCGGTCCTCGTGATGAGCACCGACGGTGTCGGCACCAAGGTGCTGGTGGCCGCTCGTGCCGGGAGGCACGACACGGTCGGCGAGGATTTGGTTAACCATTGCGTCAACGACATCCTGGTCCACGGCGCGCGTCCGCTGGCATTCCTCGACTATATCGCGACGGCCTCCGTGGATCCGGACACCGTCGCGAGCGTGGTCGAGGGCGTCGCACGAGGCTGCCGGGCGCACGACATGACCCTCGCGGGTGGTGAGACGGCGGAAATGCCCGACGTGTACCAGGAAGGGGTCTACGATCTGGCAGGCACCATTCTGGGCGTCGTGTCCGAGGGCGAGGCGCTGCACGGCGATCGCATCCGGGTCGGTGACTTGTTGCTCGGATACGAGTCTACCGGACTACACACTAACGGATACACCCTGGCCCGGCACATCGTATTCGAACGACTCGGTCTCGACGTGGACAGTACCGTTCCGGAGCTGGACGTCTCGATCGCCGATGCCCTGTTGGCCCCTCACCGGAGCTATCATGCTGCCGTCGCCCCGGTGCTCGGTCGGATGCACGGGCTCGCACACATCACCGGAGGAGGCATCCCCGGAAACCTGGTGCGCCCGCTCCCCGCAGGGTGTGTCGCCGCTGTGGATTCCTCGCAGTGGGTCGTTCCGCCGCTGTTCTCTTTCCTCCAGGAGGCGGGCGGCGTTGAGCGAGACGAAATGCTGCGGGTGTTCAACATGGGAATCGGCATGATCGCCATGGTACCGTCGGATGCACTCGCACCAGTCCAGGATGCAGCAAGGGCGGCTGCAGTGCCGACTTGGGTGATCGGTGAGGTGGTTCGCGGGGGGGGGGCGGTGCCCGGCGTACGCATCGATTAGCGACGGCCTGCACCGGACGAATAGACCTCGAGGAGCGCGGCATCTCATGGGTGGACTGGTGATTCCGAATGGTCGAACGGCATGGGCAGGGTAGGCGAGCAGGCCGCCATGGAGCGGGCGCTTGCGATCGCCGTCCAGGGATGGGGGCGGGTCGCGCCCAACCCCCTCGTCGGAGCTGTATTGCTGCGTGACGGGGAAATCGTGGGGGAAGGGTACCACGCGGCGTTCGGAGATCCGCATGCTGAAGTGGCCGCGCTGGAGAGTTGCGACGACCCTCGAGGCGCGACCTGTGTCGTCACGCTCGAGCCGTGTGCTCACGAAGGAAAGACGCCACCCTGCGCCGACGCGCTGATCGGGGCCGGTGTGGCGCGCGTGGTCGTGGCCGTCGCCGACCCCAATCCCGCGGCCGCCGGTGGAATCGCCCGGTTGCGAGGGGCCGGGATCGAGGTGTCCGTGGGGCTGTGCGAGACGCACGCCGCTGCGCTCAATGCCCCTTTTCTGTTTTGCGCGTCCCGTCCCGACCGGCCATATGTGGCCCTCAAACTGGCCACATCGCTCGACGGACAGCTGGCCGACGCCACCGGCAAGTCGCAATGGCTGTCGGGTTCCGAGGCCCGCGCGTTCGTTCAGTGGCTGCGGGCCGGGTTCGGTGCCATCGGGGTCGGTCGGGGTACGGCGGTCGCCGACGATCCGCTGCTCACCGTTCGGGGTCCCCTTGAGCCGCGGCGTCCCCCCACGCGGGTCTTGTTCGCCCGAGACGGTGAGGTGCCGCGTAGGTTGCGCATGTTTGACACCGACTCCGGCCCCGTGGTAGTAGTGATTCCCCACTCACGGGTTGCGGATGTTAGTGAAGCTATTGTAAATAAAGAGGTTATGGTAATGGGAGCCGATAGTCTCACGGCGGCGATGGAATCACTGCGGCGACAGGGCATCCAGTCGATCCTGATCGAGGGGGGTGGCCGGCTCGCGACGAGCCTGCTCGACGAGGAACTCGTGGACCGCCTCTACTGGATTCAGGCGCCCCGCTGGCTGGGCACGGGAACTCCGGCATTCACACGCGCACCGATATCCCTGGACGCGGCGGAATCCTGGCAGGTCACCGAGCGCCGTGCTCTCGGGCCGGACACGCTGTTGGTGGTCGATCGAAGGTTATGTTTACAGGTATAATCACCGGTTTCGGGTCGGTGGCGGCGGCGGAAGCCGACGGCGACGGGCTCAAGCTGACGATCGAGGCACCGTATGCGGACGTGGTGCCCGGAGAGAGCATTGCGGTCAACGGAGCCTGTCTCACCGTCGTGGATACGGGCCCCGGAACGTTTTCGGTCGAGGTCGTCGTGACGACACGGCAACGAACCACCCTGTCCGATCTCGGGGTCGGATCGGTGGTGAACCTCGAGCGCGCTCTGGCCGTGGGCGATCGAATGGGCGGGCATTTCGTACAGGGACACGTGGATGGGGTAGGAGAACTGGTTCGGGTGGCGCGCACCGCCGATGCGTTGCTACTCGATTTTCGAGTTCCCGCCGACATTTGGGCGGTGACGGTGCCCCAAGGGTCGATCACATTCGACGGTGTGAGTCTGACGGTGAACGCGCTGCCGGAGTCCGACGTGGTGCAGGTGTCGATCATCCCGTACACGGCGGAGCAGACGACGCTGGGGTCGCTGAAGATCGGTGACCGGGTACACGTGGAGAGCGACATGATCGGCAAGATGGTGCAGCGCCTGCTTGAGGTCGGCAGTGACTCCGCACCTAGACCGTCGTGAACCGGGTAACATGCTGGCGGCTGGGAGCTCGTAGCTCGCAGCTCATTTGAGGCACATATGTCACTTGAATCTATCGAACAAGCGATCGACGACATTCGCGAGGGGCGACTCATCATCGTCGCCGATAACGAGGACCGTGAAAATGAGGGTGACCTGGTTGGTGCCGCTCAGTGTATCGACGCGGACGCCATCAACTTCATGACCCGGTACGGTCGGGGGCTCATCTGTCTGACATTGATGCCGGAACGGTGTAGTGCCCTTGGCCTCCCGCAGATGGCAGAATCGAATACGGAGTCGAACGAGACCGCGTTCACGGTCAGTATCGACGCCGGGAAGCGGTTTGGTGTCACCACAGGCATCTCGGCGTGGGACAGATGGAAGACGATTCAGGTGGCGATAGACCCGGCCACTGAGCCGGCGGATTTGCGACGTCCCGGACACGTGTTTCCACTCCGGGCGCGACCGGGTGGAGTGCTCCAGCGTGTCGGACAGACGGAGGCCAGCGTGGATCTCGCCCGGCTGGCGGGCGTGTATCCGGCCGGCGTGATCTGTGAGATCCTGGCCGACGACGGGACCATGATGCGCCGTCCCGACCTGGAGAAGTTTGCCAAACAACACAATCTCACGTTTGTCACGGTCGCTCAGCTCGTCGCCTACCGCCTCAAGCACGAGCGCTTGGTGCACCGCGTTGCGCGTACGCGGTTACCAACTCCCCATGGTGAATTCACGGTGATTGGGTATGCGAACGACATCGATGACGCGGAGCACATAGCGCTGGTATACGGGGATGTGTCCCATAAAGATGGGGTGCTCGTACGGATGCACTCCAAGTGCCTAACCGGTGACGTGTTCGGCTCGACTCGCTGCGACTGCGGTTGGCAGCTCCAGAGTGCCATGCACATGATCGCGGAGGAGGGTGCGGGGGTAATCGTATACCTCGACCAGGAAGGTCGGGGGATCGGTCTGCTGAACAAGCTCAGGGCGTACGAGTTGCAGGACGTTGGACACGACACGGTCGAGGCGAACGAACGGTTGGGTTTCCCGCCCGATCTGCGCAACTATGGGATCGGGGCGCAGATCTTGTTGGACCTGGGTCTCAGCTCGCTACGCGTGTTGACCAACAATCCCCAAAAGCTCATCGGACTCGAAGGTTACGGACTCGACATCGTCGAACGGGTCGCCATCGAACCGACGCTCACTCGAGAAAACCGGGGATATCTCGACGTCAAGCGGGATAAGCTCGGGCACCTCCTCACGCACTGAAATGACGGGCCGTCCTTCCGGCGACCGCTCCGACACAGGGCGGATCGTGGTCGTTGTCAGCCGGTTCAACGAGAGTGTCACGCGCCGGTTGCTTCGTGGGGCGTTGGACACTTTGGCCGGTGCGGGATTTCCCGAGGACCTAGTAGACGTAGTGTGGGTGCCCGGAGCGTTCGAGTTGCCTGTTGCAGTGACCCGGGCGCTTGCCACCGAACGGTACCGCGCCGCCGTCGCGCTCGGCACGGTCATTCGCGGTGAAACCCCGCACTTCGATTACATCTGCACAGGGACGGCGCAGGGTTTGGCGGAGACGGCGAGGGCAACTGGGATCCCCGTCGGTTTCGGCGTTCTCACCTGCGATACCATGGCCCAGGCTCTCGCGCGCGCTGGGGGAGAAGCTGGCAACAAGGGCAGTGACGCGGCGACCGCCGCGGTGGAAACGGCGGACGCGCTCGATCGCTTCGACCGACGTGCTGAGGCCTGAGACAAAGATCCGGGCAAGAGCCTTGCAGCTCTTGTATGCGTGGGAGCTTCGAGGCTGGGCTTCGGTCGACCTTGTGGTGCAGCGCCTCGTCCGGCTCGGTCGCGGCCGGGTGGGCGATCCCGAAAAGGTCGAAATGCTGGCGCGGGGCGTGCTGCAACAGCTAGACCGACTGGACGGAGAAATCGAGTTTGTCGCCCAGGGCTGGCCGCTGCCGCGGATCGGCACAGTCGAGCGCAACATCCTACGTCTGGGTCTCCATGAGCTTCTGGAAACGGATGTGCCTCCCAAGGTGGTGATCGACGAGAGTGTGCAGTTGGCCCACTGGTTTGCGGGGGAGAAGGCGCCGGGTTTCGTAAACGGCGTGCTGGACGCTCTTGCCAGGCGCCACGGGCGATTGTGAGGATACTGGCGGTCAACTGGCTGGATCTCGAGAATCCACAGGCCGGCGGAGCCGAGAGTCATTTTTTCGAGATCTTCAAGCGATTCGTGCAGAGCGGCGACGAAGTGACGTTAGTCTGTTCGGGGTGGGAGGGGGCGGCGCCCAGGGCGACGGTGGGCGGAATCGACGTGCGGCGATTTGGCGGACGCCACACCTTCGCTGCGTTGGGACGGGGAGTGGTCCGGCGGATGCTGGCGGAGCGGGCGTACGACGTGGTAGTCGAAGACCTCAACAAGCTCCCGCTGTACGTGCCGAACCTCACGCGACTTCCGGCGTACACGATCGTACCGCACCTGTTCGGCGGCACGGCGTTTCAGCAGGCTACGTTTCCGGTCGCACTGCTCGTCTGGCTCGCCGAGCGACCCATCCCTTGGGTGTATCGTCGATCGATGTTCCATGCGATCAGCGAGAGCACACGTGAAGAATTGGTGAACAGGGGCGTAAGGGCCGAACGCATAAAGGTGTTCCTTCCGGGGGTCGACTCGGAGTGGTTCGCTCCGGACGGGGCGACGCCTCGGGAGGACACCCCTCTGTTCGCGTATGTGGGCCGCTTGAAGCGATATAAACGGGTGGATGTCGCGATACGGGCGGTGCACGCCCTTCGGGTCGAAATCCCCAGCGCGGTGTTGCATATTGCAGGGGAAGGGGATGATCGCCCCCGGCTGCTCCGATTGGTAGATGAACTGCAATTGGGCTCAGCCGTTCGGTTTCTGGGATTCGTAAGCGAGAAAGAAAAACGGAACCTCTTGCGTCGAGCTTGGGCTCACGTATTTCCCTCTGCCAAAGAGGGCTGGGGCATCTCAAATGTAGAGGCGTTGGCATGTGGCACGCCCGCGATCGCCTCGGACAGCCCGGGGTTGAGAGAATCCGTCCTTCACGACAAGACTGGGCTTCTGGTTGCTCATGGGGACCATCATGCGATGGCCGCCGCGATGGGCCGAATCGCTCGTGAAGCGCCACTGCGCGAGCGACTCGGGAGAGCCGGGCGGGAGTTTGCCGTTCGCCTCTCGTGGGATCGAACCGCCGAACAAACGAGAGAGCATGTGATGGAGACTATCGACGAGAGTGCGCGAGAGAGGAGTGGTTCATGAAGGTGCTCGTGACCGCGCGGCACTGCGAGATTGACGACAAGTTGCGCCAGCGCGCGATAGAGCTGGTCCAGAAAGCTGCCAAATTGGCGACCAGACCCCATCGGGCCGAGGTCGTTTTCGACGACGATCATCAACGCAAGATCGTCGAATTTCAGCTGTATCTCTCGCGGGGGCACACCTACGTGAGTAGCGCCGAAGCCTCCAGCTTCTTGACGGCGATGGATCGCGCGGCGGGGAAACTGCGAAACCAACTTGACAAGTTGCCGAGCCGCGTCGATAAGCGTTCGGGCGTCGAAGAGCGATGACCACACTCACGGTCAAAGATCTGGTTGAGCGTAAGGGTGACGCCCTGCAGCTCGAAGTTGTCACTGGTGACGTCGGACTCGACCGACCGATTCCCGTCCCCCAGGTCTCCAGCCCGGGACTCGTACTTGCTGGTTTCACGAAGCGATTCCTCAGCAAGCGACTCCACGTACTCGGAGAAACCGAGGTCGCGTACCTTCGTTCCCTCTCGAAGAGCGATCGCCTGAAATCCTGGGGCACGTTGGTGAGTTTTGACTTGCCGTGCGTCTTCGTTACCAAAGGGCAGCGACTGCCGAAGGACCTGATCGCGCTCGCGCGAGAGCGCGGCATACCCGTCATTATATCGAAGCTCAAGACCTCGGAGTTCTATCAGCGGCTGACGCCGTACATCACCGAGGTGTTCGCACCGACTACGACGCTCCACGGGTCCCTCGCCGACGTGTTCGGGGTGGGATTGCTTTTCATAGGACGGTCTGGCATCGGAAAAAGCGAATGTGTGTTGGATCTGGTGGAGAGAGGACATCGTCTCGTTGCAGACGACACCGTTGTAGTGACGCAGCGGGGAGCCGGCGTGCTGATTGGTCAGGGACACGAGCTCACTCATCGACACATGGAGATTCGTGGGGTGGGCATCGTGGACGTCTCGGCCCTCTTCGGCGTCCGAGCCGTCCGTCAGCAGAAACGCATTGAGGTGGTGGTCCAATTGGTGGACTGGGAAAAGGCCTACGAGGCCGACCGGACCGGACTCGATCAGCAAACAACGACGATCTTGGGCGTGGACCTTCCAAAGGTGGTCGTGCCACTCAACCCCGGAAAGAATATCACGGTGATCTCCGAGGTCGTTGCGATGAACCATCTGCTCCGCTTTAGCGGCGTTGATTCTGCCCACGCGCTCAACGAGCGACTGTTGGAGCGGCTCACGAAACAACGGGACGCTCGGGAATACTTGTCGGAAGATTATGAGTGAGCCGGTCACCGGTGTCGTCGTCTCGCACGGTACGCTGAGCGCCGCGTTGGTGAACGCCGTGACTCGGATTGCGGGAAGCACCGACGCCCTCGTCGCTGTGAGCAACGAGGGATGCAGCCGAAGTGCCCTGGCGCAATTGGTTCGCGACGCAGTTGGCGACCGTCGTTGTCTCTTGTTCGTGGATATGCCAGGTGGAAGCTGTCTTCAAGCCGCGGCGATGCTGCAGCGGGAACATCCATCGGTGGCGGTCGTGGCAGGCGTGAATCTCGCAATGCTGTTGGATTTTGTGGCGCATCGCGATGGCGATCTTCTCGATATCGCGCAGCGCGCCGCCAAGGTGGGTACTGAGGCCATACGGATCGTCGGAGCGTGAGTCTGGAACTGGTGCGAGTCGACGACCGCCTGATCCACGGGCAGGTCGTGGTGGGTTGGGGACAAGTGCTCAATCCCGACCTGTTCGTCGTCGTGGACGACGAGGTAGCACAGAACGAGTGGGAACAGGAGATATACCGAATGGGGGTGCTCGCGACACAAGAAGTGGAGTTCACGTCGGTGAGCGATGCAGCGGAATCTGTCGAGCGGTGGGCCAACAGCTCGTGCCGCACCATCGTGTTGGTCAGCGACATCGATTCGCTGACTCGCCTGTGCGAGGCGGCGCCCACGATTCGCCGGGTGAACCTCGGTGGTGTGCATCACGAACGCGATCGCCGCCTCCATCTCCCATATCTCTTCTTGGACGATAGGGAAGTCGATCAGCTCCTGGCGCTCGCCGAACGCGGTTTGGAGATCTCGGCACAGGACCTGCCGACAGCTGCCCGCGTCAACCTCGAGGACCTCCTCTGATGGAACCGAATACCGTCATTGGTTTGCTCCTGTGGGGAACATGGGTGGGCCTCGATTTGGCCAGCATAGCGCAGGTCATGATCAACCGACCCCTCGTTGCGGGCACCATCGCCGGCGCGATTCTGGGCGACGCCCAAACCGGTCTCATGGTCGGCGTTGTTCTCGAGTTATTTGCGCTCGATGTGCTCCCGTTCGGAGCGGCTCGCTATCCCGATTACGGTCTGGGTGCCGTGGCGGCAGCGGCAGCGGCGGTCGGGGCCCCCGGCTTGTTCGGCCTGGGCCTCGGTGTGGTGGTGGGGTTGGTAGTGGCCTATGCCGGTGAGATAGGGATTCAACTGGTACGAGGTCGCACCTCGGCTGACGTCCGGCGCCACCGAACCGACCTCGAGGCCGGGGACCGGAGCACGATCTACCGCCTTCATCTTCGGGGAATCGGGCGCGACGCCCTCAGAGCGACAGTCTTGACCGCTCTGGGGTTGGGGCTCGCTGGCATCGCGCGTTTCGCGCACCCGACCACCGTGCGCACGGCCGTGGCGTTGAGTGCGGTCGCGACTGGTGTGGGCCTAGGGACGGCCCTCCTGGGGGGAGTCCGCATGGCGAGGGGCAGCCGCGCCAGCTGGACGTGGCTCGCGACGGGAATCGTGGCGGGCACGATTTGGGTGGTTGTGCGATGAAGCCTCGGTTGGCTTCTGCTGCCGTGCGTCTCCTGGTTCTCCAGGGGTCGATGAACCACGAGCGCTTACAAGGGATCGGTGCCGCCGTGGCCATCGAGCCGCTCATCCGCGACTTGGATGGTGGCCAGAACGGTCAACGCTACCGCGCGGCGCTCGCGAGGAGCGCCGGGTTTTTCAATACCAATCCGTACCTTGCCGGTGTCGCCATAGGCGCGGTTGCCCGCGCCGAGCATTCGGGGGCCCCCCTTCGTCAAGTGGAAACTCTACGATCTGCGATCAAGGGCCCGCTTGGCTCCTTGGGAGACCGGTTGATATGGACCGGCGTGTTGCCTGTATGCGCATCCATCGGGCTCGTGTGCGCCACCCTGGTGCATCCCCTAGTGGCTGTGGCGGCTTATCTCCTGGCATTCAACGCGGTCAACGTGGCTGTGAGATGGTGGGGCTTGAGGGCCGGCTGGCGCTCGGGCATCGCGGTGGCCGCGATGCTCAGCCAATCGGTGCTTCGGCGTGCCGTGAAATTCGTGGGCCCCTTGGCGGTTCTCAGCATCGGCGTCGCCCTTCCGGTTGCCGCGGAAATGCTCACCGCGAACTTCGATACCTCGGTTCGCGTCGGTACCGCGGGCGTCGCACTCGCCACCGCGGCGACGTCTTGGTTCTTGATGCCGTCGGTCGGGGCCGCAAGGGTTGGCATCCTAGCCCTGGGATCGGTTCTCGTGCTGGGGTGGATATGGTAGTCGTCGAGCGCGTCATGACCGTCGTGAACGACCTCGGTCTCCATGCCCGACCGGCGGGAGAATTTGTGAAGGTCGCGAGCCGTTTCGAGTCGGACGTCTGGGTCGCAAAGGATGGCGAACCAGTGAACGGCAAGAGCATTATGGGAGTCATGACCCTGGCGGCGGAATGCGGATCTCGGCTCAAGGTTCGCGCCGAAGGTGTGGACGCCGAAGAAGCCGTCGCCGCGTTGGAGCGGTTGGTAGCCGCCGGGTTTGCGACGAATGAATGATCCCCGTGTGCTCACCGGGATTGGAGTGTCACCCGGCTCCGTGATAGGCCCTGCCTACATAGTGCAGTGGGGGTTGCCCGACGTGCCACATCGTGCCGTGACGGCGGAAGGCGTGCCAGGGGAACTCAAGCGATTGCGCGACGCGATTGCGGCCGTCAAGGATCATTTGCAGGAACTCAAGCGGCGCACGGCCGAGGTCGCAGGACCATCTCAAGCCAAGATCTTCGATACGCAGATCCTCATGCTCGAAGATCCAGAGTTCCTCGGCGCGGTCGAGGGGCTGATAGAGGATAACCAGCTGAGCGCGGAACGTGCGTTCGAGTACCAGACCCTCGAAATGCGCGCGCTTTGGGAGCAGTCCGACAGCCCGACGCTGCGCCAGCGCCGCGCCGACCTCGCCGGAATCGGAATCCGGGTTCTGCACCGTCTGCTTGGCCGGTCCGTCGAAGACGTGCTGACGAGACCGGGCGCCACTCCGGTGATCGTCTTCACAAGAGAGCTGACGCCCGGCCTGACCGTCGAATTCGATCGCGAGCATGTCGCCGGTTTTGCCAGTGTCGAGGGGACGCGCACGTCCCACGCCGCGATTCTCGCCCATGGACTCGGCATTCCCTGCGTGATGGGGCTGGTTGGCGGCCTCGATCGCGTCCGGCAGGACGGTATTGTGATCCTCGACGGAACCCGTGGAACGGTCATCATCGACCCCACCCCGCAAGAGATCGCCGATGCCGAGGTGGTTGCCGACCGGCGACGCCGACTGGAGGTCGAGTTAGAGGAAGTCGTCGACCAGCCGGCCATCACGGTAGACGGGATTCGGGTTTCCCTTCGGGGGAACGTGGACCTCCCGGAGGAGTTGGACGCCGCGGCGACCCACGGAGCCGAGGGCGTTGGGTTGTTGAGAACCGAGTTCTTGGTGCTGGGTCGGGCTGAGCTGCCCGGTGAAGACGAGCAGGCGGCGTATTTCCAGCGCGTGGCGCAACGGTTTCCCGGCCAGCCGGTCGTGGTACGGACCTATGATCTGGGCGGCGACAAATTCCCCGCCGCTTTCCGGCCCCCGCGGGAAGCCAATCCGTTCCTTGGATGGCGCGCAATCCGCGTGTGTCTGGACGAGCCTGACATCTTCCGCACGCAAGCCCGCGCCGTCCTTCGTGCCCAAATCGAAGGGAACGTGCAGCTGATGTTGCCGTTGGTGACCTCGCTGGAGGAACTGTACAGGGCTCGCGAGCTCATCGCGGAGAGCAGCGATGCGCTCCGGCAAGAAGGAGTCGAGGCGGCGCAAACCGTACCGGTCGGGGTCATGATCGAGACGCCGGCCGCGGCGCTGTTGGCCGAAGAGTTTGCGCGCGAAAGCGACTTCCTCAGCGTGGGGACGAACGACCTCACGCAATACACACTCGCCGTCGATCGGGGCAACGCGCGTCTCGCCGATCGGTTCACGCCTTTCCACCCAGCGGTCGTCCGGTCGCTACAGCAGATCGTCGACGCCGGCCGGGCCGCTGGTCTCGAGGTGTCGGTTTGCGGTGAAATGGCGTCGGACGTTCGCGCGGTCCTGTTGCTGCTGGGGATGGGATATCGCGTCTTGAGCGTTTCACCGCCTCGGCTGCCGCTGGTTCGTTGGCTTCTGAGGCGGCTCGATCACGGTGCCGCGGAGTCGGTGGCGGCCGAGGTCTCGAAGGCATCCACCACGGGCCGTGTGATCGAGTTGCTCCGGGAGGGCATCGCAGACTTGGTGGACGCCGACCTGCTTTCGCTGGCGTAGTTGCTCAGGAATTCGGCTCCAAGTACCTTACATGGCTCGGCAACCGACCCGGAACGGGGTTCGGTTTTTGACTCGAGGCGTTTGCCAGGGGTTGTATGACTTCCCACTCTCACCTGTTCTCATCGGAATCAGTGACCGAAGGGCATCCCGACAAAGTTGCCGATCAGATTTCCGACGCCGTGCTCGACGCGATTCTGGCGGAGGACCCGACTGGACGGGTTGCCTGCGAGACGCTGGTGAACACCGGGATGGTGGTATTGGCCGGTGAAATCACGACGAATGCCCATGTGCCGTATACCGCGGTCATCAGGGAGACGCTGCGCGACATCGGCTACACCAATGCGGCGTACGGATTCGACTGCGATTCCTGTGCCGTGTTGATGTCCATTGACGCGCAGTCCAAGGACATCGCACAAGGCGTGGATACGGGTGGCGCCGGCGATCAGGGCATGATGTTCGGCTATGCCTGCGACGATACACCGGAACTGATGCCGATCCCGATCATGTTGGCCCATCAACTGACGCGGCAACTCGCGGCGGTGAGAAAACGTGCCGAGTTGTCCTGGCTCGGGCCGGACGGGAAAAGTCAGGTCAGTGTCGAGTATGCCGATGGCAAGCCGGTCGGAATCCACGCCGTGGTTATCTCGACACAACACGCCCCCGACGTCTCGGCCGGCGATATCGAGACCGGGGTTCGCGAGCACATCATCGATCCCGTGATCAGCGAGAGTGGGCTCGATCTGGACGGGGTACGGTATCTGATCAATCCCACGGGGCGGTTCGTCGTGGGTGGCCCGCATGGTGACGCGGGACTGACGGGCCGCAAGATCATCGTAGACACGTACGGCGGATTCGCT
>JADFPO010000005.1:0-8577 GCA_022562295.1 Gemmatimonadota bacterium | reverse complement strand
CCGCCACGGCGGCGGCGCGTTCAGCGGCAAAGATCCATCGAAGGTCGACCGGTCTGCGACGTACGCGGCGCGGTGGGTTGCGAAGAACGTCGTGAGTGCGGAACTGGCGCAGCGATGCGAAGTGCAAATCGCGTACGCCATTGGGGTCGCGGACCCGGTGTCGATCATGGTGGACACGTTCGGGACCGGCAAGGTTCCCGATTTCGTGTTGGAGCAGGCCATCCGCGAGGTCTTCGATCTCCAACCTGAGGGAATCATCTCCGCGCTCGAACTGCGCAATCCGATTTATCGACCGACGGCGGCATACGGGCACTTCGGCCGCACACCGGAAACCACGACGGCATTCGACCAGACGGTCAAGCTGTTCACGTGGGAGGAGCCGTCGCGTGCTTCCACGCTCGTAGACGCAACTCGGCAGTTGGAAGCCGTTGCCACCTAGTCACGCTTGCTCAGAAAGCCTTCATGCTGACCACGACTCAAACGGAAGACAGGACTGACACAGTGAATGCCGCGTCGGGCGCAACGACGGGACGAGCCGTCGGACCGAACGACTCGTTCGAGGTCGCCGACCTCGGCTTGGCGCAGCAGGGTCGCGAGGAAATCCGGCTGGCTGAGCACGAGATGCCCGGCTTGATGGCTTTGCGAAAGCGCTATGGGGACGAGAAACCCCTGGCGGGTGCCAGGGTCACTGGCAGCCTGCACATGACCGTACAGACCGCCGTGCTGATCGAGACTCTCGTCGATCTGGGAGCCGACGTGCGGTGGGCCAGTTGCAACATATTCTCCACGCAGGACTCGGCCGCGGCGGCTGTGGTTGTAGGACGTGGCGGAACGCCTGAAGACCTGCGTGGGTGTCCCGTGTTTGCGTGGAAGGGCGAAACCCTCGAAGAATATTGGTCTTGCACGGAGCGCGCCCTTCGTTGGCCCGACGGATCGGGACCAGACTTGCTGGTGGACGATGGCGGCGATGCGACGCTGCTGGTGCACAAGGGGGCCGAGTTCGAAGCGGCGGGGGCGGTCCCGGCGTTTGATTCCCAAAAGGATCCGGAGGAGTGGGGCGTCATTCTGGACACACTCCGAACGGAGATGGAACTCCGCCCGGGTCGGTGGAAGCCCGTCGTACAGCGCGTGCGGGGGGTGAGTGAAGAGACGACGACGGGAGTGCACCGCTTGTATCAAATGGCAGAAGCGGGTGAGTTGCTGTTTCCCGCCATCAACGTGAATGACTCGGTGACGAAGAGCAAGTTCGACAATATTTACGGATGCCGACATTCGCTGCTGGACGGTTTGGCCCGAGCCACCGACGTGATGTTGGGCGGCAAGGTCGCCGTGGTGTGTGGATACGGCGAGGTCGGCAAGGGTTGTGCCCAGGCGTTACGCGGTCAGGGGTGCCGTGTCATCATCGCCGAAATCGATCCGATTTGTGCCTTGCAGGCGTCCATGGAAGGGTACGAGGTAAGTACCCTCGACGACGTCGTGTCGACCGCCGACATTTTCGTGACGGCCACCGGCAATCTCAACATCATTACGGCCGATCACATGAGCCGGATGAAGGACAAGGCGATCGTCGGAAACATCGGTCACTTCGACAACGAGATCGACATGGTCGGTCTCAAGAGCTTTAAGGGAATCAAGACCGTCAACATCAAGCCCCAGTACGACGAATGGATCTTTCCGGACGGGCACAGTGTGCTCATTCTCGCGGAGGGACGGTTGCTGAATCTGGGTTGTGCCACCGGACATCCCAGTTTTGTGATGTCAGCGTCGTTCACCAACCAGGTGTTGGCCCAACTCGAGCTGTGGCAAAACGATGGGAAGTACGAGGACAAAGTCTACATGTTGCCGAAGACCCTGGACGAGGAAGTGGCTAGATTGCACTTGGAGCACCTGGGTGTGCGCCTCACCGTTATGACACAGGAGCAATCGGACTATATTGGGGTACCGGTAAAGGGGCCCTACAAGCCGGACTACTACCGCTATTGATTAGGGATCGGTGTAACGCATGGTCGAAGTAAGCGTGGCACACCTAGGAGTGGAACGCACGACAAACACGCCAATCGTGGTGCTTCGGGAGAAGGGTGGCGCACGCGTCATTCCGATCTACATCGGGCATGCCGAAGCCAATGCCATTGCGATGGAGTTGGCGGATGTGAAGTTCGAGCGGCCGCTGACCCATGACCTGCTCCGGCAGGTGATCATCGGATTGGGAGCCGAACTCAGTCGGGTCGTGGTCACACGTGTGGAAAAGAGCACTTACTACGCCGAACTGGAGCTTCGGCGGGACGATCACATCATCCAGATAGACGCCCGGCCGTCCGATAGCATCGCGATCGCCCTCCGACTGAAAGCCCCAATCTTCACGAGCGAGGACTTGCTCGAACTGGCGTCTTCCGACCACCCAACGGCCCAAGACGTCTCTAGCGAGTCGCTCGACTCTGAAGCACTCAAGCGATACCTCGAGAATCTGGACCCTGAGGATTTCGGCAAGTTCACTCAATAGCACGTGGGTAGCGTTGGCGCTGACCCTGGGCCTCCCGACGGTCGCGGAAGCCCAGGGTTTTCAATTGAGTGGAAGGGCGTTTAGTGTCATCGATGGCGACACCCTCGCGCTCGGCGTGCATTGGGTAGTTCTCCATGAGGTGTCGGCCTCAGGCGGAAGAGCGGTGGACTCGGCGCGGACTGACCGGCTGGGCGTCTATTTCTTGCGGGCCCCCGAACGCGACACGTCCGCAGTCTACATCGCCAGCGTGACGTTTCTAGACATCACCTATTTCTCAGATCCAGTTCGAGCGACAGAATTCACTAGCGACACGGCCTCGACCCTGCTGGTGTACGATACCTCGAGCGTGGCGCCCCCTATCATCGTGCGGCAGCGTCACGTGGTCGTGCGGGCCCCGGAGCCAGACGGCACCCGGTCGGTGTTGGAACTCCTCGTGCTCGAGAACCAGGGTTCCGTCACCCGAATCTCCGGCGACACATCCAGACCGGTATGGCAGGGGGCCATTCCCGCCGGTGCCTTCAACCTGGAAGTGGTTCCCGGCGACGTGAGTCCGGAGGCCGTGTACCTGCGCGGGAATTCGGTGGCCCTCTCCGCGGCGGTGCCGCCGGGCGAGGCCAACCAGAAGCAGATCGTGTTCGGGTATATGCTGCCGCGTGGCACGCGACGACTGACGGTGCCGTTCGATCAGCCGATCGAACGTGTGCAAATTCTCATCGAGGATGAGGGTGTACAGCTTCTTTCGGGTCCGGTTCACTCCAGCGGAACCGAGCAAGTGGAAGACATCCGTTTTGCTCGCTTCGAGGCCGTGAACGTCACGGCAGGGCTCGAAGCTTCGTTTTCGCTCACCGGATCGTCGATCCCTGCGGTGGCGTTGTTGTGGATGGTCCTGGCGATCTCCGGCATAACGATGCTGATCGTCTTTGCCGTGTGGGTGCGACGTCCCGAAGTGGTTGCTGCCGGATCGGAGCGGGTCGATGTCCTGGCGGCGCAGGCGGCGGCGTTGGACGCGCGGTTCAAGAACCTTGGTGCCAACGCGACGGCGGCCGAGCGGCGAGAGTACGAGAAGGAGCGCGCAGCACTCAAGGCGCGTCTTGCCCAAGCTCTTGCGGGGGGTCGATCGACGCGATAGGCTTGTCTTACAACTGAAGTTCAACGAACGGGGATACGGAAGCCGGTGTGAATCCGGCGCGGCCCCGCCACTGTGACGGGCAAAGCAGCTCGGCTCAATCAACGCCACTGGGAAACTGGGAAGGCGAGCCGACAGCCCGAAGCCAGGAGACGTCTTCGTTCGTTGGTCCAAACACCCTCGCGGGAGGGTGGTGGAGCAACCGCGGCAGACGTTCCTGGGCGCTCACCATCCACGCGCGTGTGGAGGAGTGAGCGTTTTTTGTTGCCAGCGATTTCCAAGAGCCACGCCTGGTTTGCCGGTGTGGTGTTCTCGGTTGCGTGCAGCGGCGAGGCCGTTCCGTTCCCGGGAGATCTGGTAGACGATCTCGGCCAGGCCGTTGCGCTCGAAGGACCCGCTCAACGAGTCGTCTCCCTTTCCCCAGCGATAACAGAGCTTCTGTTTGCGATCGGCGCGGGAGACAGGGTCGTCGGGCGCACGCAATGGGGCGACTATCCCGCCGCGGTGAGCGACGTTCCGAGCGTCGGAGACGGCCTCAAGCCCAACGTGGAGCTCGTTGCGGCCCAACGCCCCGACGTAGTCGGTTTCTACGCGTCCTCCTCGAACGCACAGGCCATCGAGCGCCTCACGGCGCTTGGCATCGCGTCCTTCAGCCTGCGGCTCGACAGCCTTGCGAGTGTCATCAGCGCTGCGCGATTTCTCGGGCGACTCACCGGACAGTCCGTCGCCGGCGATCGGTTTGCTGACGCGTTCGCGGCGAGCCTCGACTCCGCGCGCGCCGCGCCGCGCGCCGCTTCAGGGCCCCGTGTGGTGCTCCTCTCTTGGGACAACCCGCCGATCGTCATCGGCGGGGCGAGCTTTCTCAGTGAACTCGTCGTGCTTGGCGGCGGGCGAAACGTGTTTGACGACATCGCGCAGCCGTCGGCCACGGTGGCCATAGAAACCATCGCCGAGCGGAACCCGGACGCGTTCGTGAGTTTTACCGATGAGATTCCTGCGTTCGCGCGGCGGCCCGAATGGCAAACGATCGATGCCGTCCGTGAAGCGCGGTTCGCTCTGGTGACCGGGTCGGAATTCTCTTACCCGTCTCCACGGGCTTTGGAAGCGGTGGCGCGGCTTCGTATTGCACTGGAGCGAGTGATCCGGTGATTCGTTGGGGGTTGCTCATCGCCTTGGCGGCATTCGCCATCCTGGCCGGTATTGCTTTGGGGCCGGCCGATATTTCTCTCGGAACGGTGCTGCGGAGTTTGCTCCGCGGTGGCGACGAAACGAGTGTGGCGATAGTTCGGCAGCTTCGCGTGCCCCGGGCGTTGCTGGCATTCGTGGTGGGCGGTTGCCTCGCGATGACGGGCGCGACCCTCCAAGCACTGGTCCGTAACCCGCTCGCCGATCCGTACTTGCTCGGTTTGTCCGGTGGCGCCGGCTTGGGTGCGGTGCTTGCGATCGCGTTGCGCCTGCCGGGATCCTGGGCCGTTCCGGCCGCCGCGTTCCTCGGGGCCCTGATCGCTATCGGTTTGGTGTATCGGCTGGCCCTGGTTGCCGGTGCCATCCTCGACCCGCGCATTCTGCTGTTGGCCGGTGTCGTCGTGAGCGCGTTCGCCGGTGCCCTGCTCGGAGCCGTCATTTCTCTTTCGCCCGCGGCGGAACTGCGCAACGCGATGCTGTGGCTGCTGGGAGGGTTCGACGCCGCATCGTGGGAGGCGCTGGGGCTTTTCTCCGCGTACGCGACGCCGCCGGCACTGTTCTTGTACTACTCGAGCAGGCCGCTGGATTTGTTGTCGCTCGGGGAGGAGCCCGCACAGTTCCTCGGTGCAGAGGTCGAACAGCTCAAGCGTCGGCTCTATGTGGCGGCTTCGCTTCTCACCGCCGCCTGCGTGGCGGTATCGGGCATCATTGGTTTCGTGGGGCTCGTAGTGCCGCACGCCATCCGGATGGTGTGGGGACATGCGCATCGCTCCCTGTTGCCGGCCGCCTTTCTGCTCGGCGGCACACTGCTCACCGTCGCGGACGCGGCGGCCAGAACGTTGTTCGCTCCGCGCGAACTCCCGGTGGGAGTCGTCACTGCGCTGGTGGGTGTACCGGTGTTCGCGATCCTGTTGAGACGATGGGCGAGATAGTCGTCGAGCTGGCCGACGTGCGTTACCGCTACCCGGGTGCCGGCAGTGATTCGGTGGCGGGCGTGAGTCTCCAGATCCGCAAAGGCGAACTCGTGGGAATCGTCGGCCCCAATGGGAGCGGCAAGACGACGTTGATGCGCTTGCTCCTGGGTACGCTGCGCGCGGCCGGCGGAACGGTATCCGTTGCCGGAAAGCCAATCGACCAGTGGGGCCGCCGCGATCTCGCGCGAATCATCGGAGTGGTCGCCCAGCGGGAAGAACCGGCATTCCCGCTGACCGTGGACCAGGCGGTGTTCCTCGGAAGGTATCCGCACATGACGGCGCTGGGGGGGCCGAAACGCGCCGACCACGAGGCGGTGGCACGGGCGCTCGATCGTTGCGATGTCACGCAGTTCCGCGATCGATGGATCAACACGTTGTCGGGTGGCGAGTGGCAGCGTGTACGTGTCGCCCGCGCGTTGGCTCAAGCGCCCGAAGCGTTGATCCTCGACGAACCCACGGCGAACCTGGACATCCGGCACGAGATGGAAGTCTTCGAGCTCGTGTCGCATCTGGTGCATCGCGACCGCATGGCCGGGGTCATCATCACCCACCATGTCAATCTCGCCGCGCGATTTGTCGATCGTATCGTTGTCATGAACCACGGCGTTGCCGAAGCGAGCGGTCCCCCGAACCAGGTCGTCACACGCGAGGTGCTCGAGCGCGTGTTCCGCTGGCCGGTGGAGATTCGCCCGTGGCGCGGTGTTCCTCAGTTCGTACCGCTGACGAGTGACGAACCTGACGATGAAGGCCGCAAACACGAAACTTGAGATCAGGCATGCGAACACCAATCACGGGGTGTGTAATGTACCACCGTAAACTTTTAGTCCTATCGATCGTCGGTTCACTTCTCTCGACCGCGGTAAGAGCGCAGGATGTCGCCGACACGACGCGCCTCGAAGATATTGTCGTGACGGCCACGCGCATCCCGATTTCCGCCAATGCCGTGACCTCGTCGGTCACCGTCCTGCAGGGAGAGGAGTTGCGCGCCCGAGGAGTGACGTATGTGTTGGATGCGCTCCGTGCGGTGCCCGGACTCAGTGTCGTGCAGGGCGGTACGTTCGGCGCCCTCACCTCGGTGTTCATCCGCGGTGGTGAATCGGATTACGTCCAAGTACTCATCGACGGTGTTCCGCTCAACCAGCCCGGCGGATTCTACAACTTTGCCAACTTGAGCATGGCGAACGTCGACCGCATTGAAGTCCTGCGCGGACCGGCAAGCGTACTGTACGGATCGGATGCTGCCGCCGGTGTCGTGCAGATATTTACGAGACAGGGCGCCGGACCAACTAGGGCCAGTGCCGGTGTGCGCGCCGGCACGTACGGGTCCGTTGGGTTTGCGGCCGACGTCGCCGGGAGTACGGAGCGAACCGCGTATTCGTTTGCGGTCGATCGCTTCGTGACCAACGGCATCTATGACTTCAACAGCGACTATGACAACACGGTAGTGAGCGGCCGGTTTCAGGTACGGCCCGACGAGGTGACCGACCTGGCTCTCAATCTGAGATATCGAGACAGCAAATTCCACTTTCCCACCGACGCCACCGGGAACATCGTCGATCAGAACGCCTATACGCTCGACGAGGCCACTACCGCCAGTATCGATGCCGGTCGCTTCTTCACCGACCGTATCGAGGTGAGGCTCCTCTTGGCATCCAACGTGACTGGAGGTGGTACGAATGACGCCCAAGATAACGCGGCGGACACGCTGGGATTTTATGCGTTCCGCAGCCTACAGGACCTCAGCCGTCAGAGTGTCGACGTACGCGCCAACGTCTACCCGCAACCTGGGTTGGTCGTGACGGCGGGTGCCCATTTCGAGCAACAGGAAGAGCGGTTCTTCAACGAGAGTGAGAGTGAGTTCGGTCCGTCGAATGGCTCGACCGACGTCGAGCGTTCGAATCGGGCGTACTACACCCAGTTCCTGGCGGAGACCGGGCCGCTGTCGGTCGTTCTGGGCGGGCGGTTGGACGACAACGAGGCGTTCGGGACGTTTGCGACATACCGCGCGGGCGGCTCGCTTCGGTGGGGTGGAACGACGCTGAGGGCTTCGGTAGGCCGGAGCTTCAAAGCCCCCACGTTCTTCGAGAACTTCGCCACCGGCTTCGTGACCGGTAACCCCGATCTGGATCCGGAACGCACGTTTTCTTGGGAGACCGGCCTCCGCGGTGTTCTACTCGATGGCCGTGTGGTTGTAACCGGAACCTATTTCTCGCAAACGTTTGACGATTTGATCCAGTTCACGTTTGCGGAAACGCCCAACTACGTCAACGTTGCTGAAGCCGAAGCCTCCGGCATCGAGATCGAGGTAATGGTGGAACCCGTTGCGGATCTGGTGGTGTCGGGAAACTACACCTACCTGGACACGAAGGTTGTGGACGCCGGCTTCGCCTCGGGTGCCGGTGCGACCTTCGTGGAAGGCGCGAGATTGCTCAGGCGCCCCGCATCGACGTTCAGCGGCGAGGTGAGTTTCCGCGGGTGGGACCGTGGATCCTTCAGCATAGCCGTGAACCGCGTGGGCGACCGGGATGACCGCGACTTCGCCACGTTTCCGGCCGAGCCCGTCGTGTTGCCGACGTACACCACGGTGGATCTCGCCACACAGGTGGATCTGTTGCCGGCCCGGATGAGCGGTACACAGCTGACGTGGACCCTACGACTCGAGAACGTGTTCGACGAGCAGTACGTGGAGGTGTTCGGTTTCCCAGCACGTGGGCGGACGGTTACGCTCGGAGGGCGCGTCAGCCGCTAGTACTCCGTTTCATAGGTTCGGTGACATTTTTTTGACAGGATAG
>JADFPO010000150.1 GCA_022562295.1 Gemmatimonadota bacterium | reverse complement strand
GCAGTGCCAGACCTTCTCGACCGCCTCAAAACTGCCCTCGCCGACCGCTACGCCATTGAGCGGGAATGAGCAGGAAGAAAGCCTCTGCCCAAGGACTTAAAAGCCAGCCAAACACCCTTGTGGGGAAGCGATACGACGCCGTGGTGCGGGTTTTCGTTCCCTACGTGACCGTTTGATTCCCTCCGTGGCCGTGGGTTGTGTGACAGTTCTTGTGACAGTTTGGAGTTGGTCAACCTGAATAAGGCGTGCCGGTGCCCCTCGCGCTTTCCGGTCCGTTCTATAGCTTAGCCCCCATGGCTGAGATCACGAATAAACTCTCGACCGCCCTGGCCGACCGCTACAAAATCGAAAGCCACTTGGGCGAAGGCGGCATGGCGAACGTCTACCTCGCCCACGATCTAAAACACGACCGCAAGGTCGCCGTCAAAGTCCTCCGTCCCGAACTCGCCGCCGTGCTGGGGGCCGAGCGGTTCGTCCAGGAAATCAAGACTACGGCGAACCTCCAGCATCCGCACATCCTGCCGCTCTTCGATTCGGGCGAAGCCGACTCTTTCCTTTATTACGTCATGCCGTTCATCGACGGCGAAACGCTGCGCGACAAACTGAGCCGCGAGACCCAACTCGGTATCGACGAGGCGGTCAACATCACTACCGCCATCGCGGATGCGCTCGACTACGCCCACCGCCACAACGTCATCCATCGGGACATCAAGCCGGAGAACATCCTGCTCCATGACGGTCGCCCGATGGTGGCGGATTTCGGCATTGCGTTGGCGTTGAGCGCGGCGGCGGGCGGACGGATGACGGAGACCGGCCTGTCGCTTGGTACGCCGCACTATATGTCTCCCGAGCAGGCGACGGCGGAGAAGGACCTCACGAACCGCTCCGACATCTACTCGTTGGGTTGCGTGCTGTACGAGATGCTGACCGGCGAGCCGCCGCACACGGGCGCGTCGGCACAGGCAATCGTTATGAAGATCGTGGCGGAGGATGTGCAACCCGTCACGGAGTTGCGGAAGTCTGTACCGCCGAACGTGGCCGCCGCCCTTACCAAGTCGTTGGAGAAGCTGGCGGCGGATCGGTTCGAGAGTGCGGCGAAGTTCGGGGAAGCGTTGACGAACCCGGCATTCACGGTGCCCACTGCGCCGGGGACAGCGGTTATTCTGGCAGCGGGAAGTGACTGGAAACAGCAGTTCGCCGTTCCGCTCGGGGCGTTTGCCGCAGTAATGACCGTGCTGTTTGTGTGGGCGGTTTCTCGACCCCAAGCGGAAGTGCCCAAACCCATTTCGCGGTTTAGCATCGCACTGCCCGAGGCGGAAGTCTTCTTCACGCCCTTCCAATCGCGCATTGCGGTCTCGCCGGATGGATCACGATTGGTGTATGTCGGAGGGGGGGACCAGAACAGGCAGTTGTGGGTGCGGAACCGAGATCAGTTACACGCCACCCCGCTGCCGGGCACGAACAACGCGAACGCCCCGTTCTTCTCACCCGATGGATCGCGGGTGGGGTTCTATGCCCGAAATGGGTGGTGGGTGGCATCGCTCGGCGGCGGTCCCCCGATCACCGTTACCGATACGGGGATCGGAAGGGCAGGCGGGTCATGGGGGTCGGACGGCTACCTGTACTTCGACGGCCAACTCCCCGGCAACGGGATCGCGCGGGTGCCGGAAAGCGGCGGCTCGCCGGAGGCGGTGACCATGATCGACAGCACGCGGGGCGAAGAAACGCACCTCTGGCCCGAGGTGCTCCCCGGAGGACGCGGCGTCGTGTTCTCGGTGGTCCGGGGAGGGCTAGAGCTGGGGAACTTGGCCGAGTGGGACATCGCCGTGGCCGATCTCACGGCGGGCACGCACACCGTGCTGGTGCGCGGAGTGCGGGCAGTGTATGCCGCGTCGGGGCACCTCGTGTACGTGACGGCAGACGGGACGCTGAGGGGGGTGCCGTTTGATGAAACTACATTGGTGCTCACGGGTGACGCGGTGGCCCTCCCGGATCGTGTGAACGTCGAGTTCGCGGGGAACATGGACCTCGCCGTCTCCGCGACGGGGACGCTGTTCTACACGACCGGGGGGGGCGTATTAGGAGGCGAGCTTTGGGAGGTGGTGTGGGTGACACGGGACGGGACCGCAAACGAAATCGACCCCGGTTGGAAGGCGAACTTCTCATATCCGAAGCTTTCCCCGGACGGGACGCAACTGGCCGTCGGCATCGCAGCGAACGACGAAGAACACATTTGGATCAAACAGTTGGATCGGGGGCCGCCCACGAAACTCACGTTCGCGGCGGGCACGGTGAACAGCCGACCCGCCTGGACGCCGGATGGGGAGACGGTGGCGTTCGCCTCGGATCGCGGGGACAACAGTGACCTCTATGCGCGGCGGGCGGACGGGAGTGCCCCGGCGGAGTTACTGCTGGACGAGGAGCAGAGCGTTCGACATGTGACGTTCTCCCCCGATGGGGAGTGGCTCGTGTACCGCCGTAGCGCCCGCGTCGGCTCGGGTGGTGGGCCTGCCCTCTACGCGGTCCCCGTCGGGGCGGACAGTGCGGTGGCCCTCGTGGCGACGGAGTACGATGTGAACTCACCGGCGGTGTCCCCGGATAGCCGGTGGTTGGCGTACGTGTCAAACGAGTCGGGCCGCTACGAGGTGTACGTGTGCCCGTTTCCCAACACGAATGACGGGAGGTGGCTGGTCTCGACCGCCGGAGGCAGTGAGCCGGTGTGGGCGCACAGTGGGACGGAGCTTTTCTACAAGGGAAGTGGGAACCTGATGTCGGTGGAGGTGTTACCGGGACCCATCTTTGTGACCGGCGAGCGCCGGGCACTGTTTTCTACCCAAGGGTTTCGCTCAAGCCGCACTCATCAGCAATACGATGTGATGCCGGACGATCAGCGGTTCGTGATGATAAGGAATCTCGGAGGGCAGGAGGCGAGCGAGTTGATCGTGGTCGAGAACTTCTTCGAGGAGTTGAAGGCGAAGGTGGGGAACTGAAGTTCCGCGACTATGGGTTTCCGTACTCCCAAAAACACCCGCGCATTCTCGACCCGGTGTAGCATCCTTAGAAAGCGGCAGGAGAAGCCCAGCGCTTGATAGGCAGACTCCGCTTGTGCAGCAACAACCCGGAACGCCGCTAAGGGCTGAATGCAAATGGGAAACGCGGGCGTGCGGTTGGGCAACGGTCTTACTGCCGTCACCTCCCAGTGATACCTTCTCGGCTCAGCCTACTAGGAGCCGCAATGACACGAACGTTCCTATTCACGGCAGCCTGTCTCGCCCTCTCTCTGGGTTGCGCACCGAGCTCACCGGCAGAACTGACCGACGCCGACCGGGAAGCCATTCGGCAATACTGGGACGAAGTCGCCCGAAACCTGTCACCGGAAGACAACGAAGCATGGGCGAATGGCTTCACCGAAGATGCGGTGTTGATGTTCCAAGACACCCCAACCAAGCGTGGCCGCGAAGTGATACGCGCGTGGGGCGAAGACTCGGGCGAGACCGGCTCCCCGGTCGCCTTGTCTGTCTCGTTCTCAGACATCGAGATCCATGGCAGTGGCGATTGGGCCTGGGTAACGACAAATTCCACGGCGACATTCGAGGGCGTCGAGGGGCCTGTCCACTTGAGGCAATTGGCCGTCCTGGAGCGACAGCCGGACGGTACGTGGCTCACCGCCGCTGCGCACGTGAGTTCCAACGTCCCGCCACCAGGCAACTGACGCGGGCCGCCATCCCCTGGGTGGAGGCAGACTCCACTCGCCTCTTACGGGGACCCACAGGCATCGTCGTTCGGCCCATGGTCCTAGATCAAGTGGGGGCTTGGCTGGGCTTGATGGCAGACTCGGGTCGCGCAGCAAGGTCTCCACAACCGGAAGTGATCTGCGGGTGGAGGCAGACTCCACTCGCTACGCTCGCGGAGCCCCACCCCTCCACCCTACCACCCCTCTGCCATCACAGTGGCTCTGCGACGTGTAAACGCACGCTTGTAACGAAGGGACCCTACTACTGCTTTTCCGGGGTGGGGGGCCACGTGCGGCACAGTGGATTTGGACCTATGGGACCCAAGAGGTTCAGGCCAAGTGTGTTCCCCGGTTGGGGTCGGGCCGTGCGTTTGATGCGACCCTGTGTATCACGTGTTCGCCCTTATTCGCTAGTTCGTTGACCAAACAGTCCGTGAATGTGTCCGAGTGTCACCACCGACACCAATGTAAACCGTTGATAACAATGGCGTTTGCCCGCGCAATCGCGCCTGCTGAGATAGCAGGCGTGCCCGTTCGTCCGTATGTGCGCGGAGCACGCTTCGAGCCCACTTACACGGAAACTAGCGTGTCCTCCGCTGTCCTAAGAATGCGGTCGGTCGTCTCAAGTAACCTTCCCGAACACCCTCTGCCACAGCTTCCTTATAGGTGCCAGCAACCGCTGCGATTCAGACGAGGTGATCGCGCCGCTGATGTCGAGAAATGAGAATGTTGCAAACCACGCGGGCCGAGGCGACTCTTCGTGGTCCCTTTCTGCCTGCTGATCTTGCGTTTCCTGATTCATTGATACCTCCTCAATGCTCCTCTGCTGATCGTCGTCGAGTACGTCACCTAACTAATAATCGGTCGGACACATTCTCGGACACATTGGGGTGCGCATCGTGCGTAACGAACGTTTCGACCCGTGTGCAGGATGCGCGTTGCGAAATGAGTAACGCTAGGAAACTCTTGGGGTTACGGTGCAAGATGCGTGTAGGTCGCGAACATCTTGCACACCAGCGACGTGCTTTGGGAGCAGGAGGTCCCCGGTTCGAATCCGGGCGCCCCGACTGAGGAAAGCTCGACGTGGTAAGGAGTTACCGTGTCGGGCTTTTTTCCGTCATTGAGGGTGGGGTAAGAAGTGGGGTAAAAACATATCCTTATATTACTTACCCAACTCCCCGCTCACGGACCTTTCGTGATTCGCTGACCACGGCCAACAACGTTTCGTGGTCGGGTTGCTGATAACATCACCCTGTAACTCCCGAGCGAGAGATCCCGCTTGTACACCTCTTGAACCCTGCCACAGTCAACTACCCACAGCATGAAGTGCCCTGCGTCCCGGGCGCGATGACCGAGATGTTCTGGTTCGCCCCCGCGTCATTCCTGCGTTTCATCTGCCGGTGGCTCCCCAGTAAGGTCCGTAGCCAAGCAACTACACTCCGGTCGTAGACGGCTGAATCTACCACTCCCAACACAGCGACCAATGTGTGATCCCCTCCCCCACGTCTTCCGACTGATCCCAGCTGTTACCGACCGCATCGGGAGACACGCTGTCAGCTCGTGCGGTGAGAAGTAGCCTATCGTGTCTCTCAAGTTCCTGGATCCATTCGAGCTCATCCAGGGCGGCTCGAATCTTCACGGGATCGTGCTGTAAACAATCCTCAGAGACCCATAGCTCGAACCGCCCCCGGAAGAATTTCGTGACTTGGTACGTGAGCAAAGGGCCATCACAGTCACGGTGGACGCTGATGGGCCGAGGCCGAGGGGGACCAGTCTGCGGAAAGCCGTCTTGGATGAGCTTCAGAAGAGCGTCGGTCTTATCTGGATCCATGGCCCTGCCTCGGTGCATGAGTTCGGCAGACTGGGCGTTACGTCGTCGGGCGGGCGCCCTACGAGGGGGCGTCGGTCAGGCGGCGGGGCTACTCAGGCCACCGTCTAGGACGGTACGATGACACCAGGTACAGGGCCTCGCTAGAGTGGGGTGCAGGTGCTGCGGGCGGAGTAGAAAGAACCGGCCCGAACGCACCGCGCGCTACTTCAGTCCCTTCTCCGCCTTGAACGCCGCCCAGTCACGTTTGAGGGCGAGAAACTCGTCGATACTGCCCATCGCGAGTAGGAAGGGATTGGTCGCCTTTTCCAGCGCTGTGATGCTGCCATCGGGCCTGGGCTGATTGTTCATTGAACGAGAGTGAGGGACCACGATGATCGGAATGGACTTTACCAGCTTTCTCGTCCTGCTAGTGATCAGCGCCGTCGTCTCGGCCGTTCTGCACTTCGGCCTGAAGTACTATGTGATTCCGGGGCTGAGCTCGTATTTCTCCAAGGTCGTCATTGGCTGGATCGGGGCGTGGCTCGGCTCCCCAGTGCTCGGGCATTGGCCGGGGGGTCTCCGCTATGAGGAGGTATATTACATCCCGGCCATTCTGGGGGCGCTGGCGCTCTTGGTGTTGGCGGTGGATCTGGTGAAGAGCTGCGCTCGTGCCCTAGGGCCTTCTGGAGCCACCGAGGCTGCGAGGTCCGAGGGTGGGTAGCGAGTTCGCCGAGCGGGACTGCGCTTCTTGCGCCACGCACTAGCGGCCTTAAGGCTTGCGTCGACCTAGTGCGTCACAGTCCGGTTGCCGAGTCGGTGCTTGCTGGAAGGCGTGCTGTGGCAGAGGTGACAGAGCGGGACAGGGAGGTCGCACGGCGCCTGCCGGACGAGTTCTTGAAGCTGTCGGGGACACCCGCTGGCCGGATCAATAAGCTGGTCCGGCGCTACTGGCTGCAGGCTGCCGCGCCAGCCTGGGCGGAGCTTACCCAAGCCCTGTTACTGGTCTTGCGGCCGCTGCTGGCGCCCGGGGCGGGCGTGACCGACCAGAAGCGTCTGACGTGCGAGGATATAGTCGCTAGCTGGTTAGGGAGGCAGTAGGCGCAGACCCGACAGCGCCCGCACGCGCGCCTACTCCGGTGGAGACAGCGGTGCGGTCAATACCGCCGCAAGTGCTCCAGGAGCATGGAGGGGTCGATCACATGGGGCTCGGTAATGTGCCGCGCGGTGGCCTCGAAGGCTGTCGTCAACTCGTCCCGTGCCATTCTTCGTCGGGCCTGTAGGGCACAACCGGCCCACCCGCCACCACGTTGACCTGAATAGGCGGCAGGCCCTCGTACTTGTGCTGCGCTGGGAGAATGGCCCGTAACTCCCGGATCACCGCCAGGATGTCGCTCAGCTTGAGCTTTGACACACCCGGGATGAAGGATCCACAAGCCTTGCACCGGAGCCGATCCCCGTCGCTCTCCCGCGCCGTCTCGAGGAGTGCCGACAGGTCCTTCGTGGCCCCCTCCAACTGGCCAATCAACTGGCCCCGAAGCTCCTGCGCGCGCTGCCTCGCCGTGTGCTGATTGTGCCCTGGATTGCCCGGCTTCCCACCCGAAAGTAGGGCGCCGCCATGAGGCTGTGGAATATAAGGAAGAGCCGCCCGAGCTACCCCCCGAGCCGGGAGCGGGCAAAATCTCATGGGGTTCGGGGGGTCGCCGGTTCAATCCGGGCCTGCCATTTACTCTAATGCTATGTGCCATATGGGTTTACAGAGCACTCGCACCTTGACTTGGCCCCGCTTTTGGGAAGCGGACGAAATCCGGTTGTAACGTTTGGCTATCTGAGAGCATCTGGTAGTATCCGCCCGAGAAGATGTTTCTCACTATTCGCCGCATCTACCCCTTTGGGAGGTTCCAACGAGCTACCGGCCGATGTCGAGACAAGCCCAGGAGGTGACCGGGGAGTGGTCCGTTCCGAAATCCCCCGAGGCCCTGGGGTTCTGTTTGGCGGAGGCTGCCCATGAGCTGACCGCTCGTCCCATCGCCGTCGTGGTCCGGGATTCCGTGATGAACGTGGCGACCATCGTCGCCACATCTACCGGCGCCGATCGTCAGTTGGTGGGAATGCGGATTGCCCCGGGCTCCGCGATCGGCCGCACCTGCGTCGGGGGAGTGCGGACGCACGGCAGTACAGCAATCGAGTTGTTCGGCGAGCGCCGAAGAGACCGCCGGGAGCGCGAGGGTGAGGGCGTGGTCCTCCCGATCGGCGGGGAGGCCGACAGCGTCGGCGCCTTGGTCATTCTTGGACCCCCTGAGGTCCTTGATGATCCCGTTCTCGATTTGCTCGTCTCGATGGCCAGCGAAGCGGGTTCCCTCATCGGTGAAGCAGTAGTGCGACGCCAAATGGAGGCACGCGGGATGATCGATCCCGTAACTGAGCAGCCGAACCAACGGGCGCTCGAGCAGGTCATGTACGACCATGTATGGCGCAAGTGCTCGCTGGTCCATGCGAACCTCGACGCATTGGACCTGGTGGGAGCGGGCATGATCGACGCTGTGCTGCGGCACGTAGCCACTGTTCTGCGCAACACCGTGCGGGATTACGACATCCCAGCGCGGATCGAAGGAGGGGGATTCGCATTGTTCCTGCCCGATGCGCCACCGCCGGGCGCGTTGACCGTCGCAAATCGGGTACGATCCGCGTTAG
>JADFPO010000149.1 GCA_022562295.1 Gemmatimonadota bacterium | reverse complement strand
AGGCTCGTAGCCCGTAGCTCAAAAGAAGAAGCCCTCCCCTCCTCCTGCTCCTCCAAACCGCGGGTTCACGATGTTGTTGAAGATGGATCCGAACCGGTAGGTGAACCCGGCACTGACGAAATAGGTGAACGACGTCTCGAGCTGGCGCCGCCGCAATAGCACCTCCTCGTCGGTAGCGCCAGCCTTGGGGAGAAACAACTGATCCCGGACCCGTGACGCGACGCCGAACAGCCTGAGCGACAGCCCACGCACGAGGCGAATGTTGGTGTTGGCGAACAGCGTCAGACGATTCTTGCTGAGATCGTTGAGGAACTGGGCCCCGGTCAGCGAGATCGACGAGCTGCCCCAAGGCTGGGTGAACGATAGGGCACCGGTCAGCGAATGCTCCGCCAGGGTTTCCGAGAACTTGTCGAACAACGTTTCCTGTTCGTAGTTCACCGCGTTGATGCCGGCGGCGTACCTGAAGGTGAGCTGGCGGCTGCTGGACTCCGAGTACGGAAAGATGTTGTACTCCACCGCGGGTGTGAAACGGAAACGGAGATCGATGTTGGTGAACGACGCACGGTTTACCGATGCGATGACTCCGGCTCCCCAGTGATCGCCTAGGCTGCGCACGAGCAACCCATTGGTGCCATACGACTCCCTGGTGCTCACGATGTCCGAGCCGTCGTCCAGCTCGAAACGACTCTCGTTGTAGCTGCCGTTGACACGAATGTTGAATTTCCAGTCTTCGGTGGTCCGGTTGGCGGTGACCGATCCGAATCCGTTGTAGAACTTGTTGCGCGCTTGGATATTGACGGTCCCGTTCGCCGAAATCGTAAACACCCAGTAATTCCACCGGTCTTCCACGGGTTCTCTCGCCTGTTCGGGACGATCCGCTCGGAAATTGATGTCAATTTGATCCGCTACCGATGATTCGGCCACGTATCGCATGAGGCCGAACTTGATCACGCGAGCCAGGCCGTTGCGTGTTTCGTCGGGCGTATCGGTAGCACTCGAGTTGTAGACGAGCGTCGTCTCGATTCCCTCGAAATCTCTGAGACCAATGAAGTTGAGGGTGTGCTCGCGGCCACCACCGGTCGCCTGCGTGGCGATGAGCACGTGCACGTCGGCGTCCTGGCGATCGCGCACGTAGCTCACGAAACTGATCTCGCGCCGGTAGAAGTCCAGATCGCAGAAAAAATTGGGGCAATCGAGGAACATCCGGAGGGCCGCGTCTCGATCCGCGGGAACCTCCTGCGCCGCGACCGTGCCGGGAGCGGCTGAGACCACAATCATGAGTGATGCACAGCGCATGATGTTTCGCATCGACAAATTCCTTTTGTGATTGGAACCGATTGACCGCTGGCCCCCGGAGGAGATCGGCTGCGCGGGTCAAGCAGCCTTGACGGGCCTACTGTCTGACACCGGGAGGGCGGAATTTGTTGCACTGAGTGCCATATATCGAGGTCATCGCAGTTGAGATGCTCTCGAGGCACGAGATGTTACCGCTGAGCCGAGCGGGCGTTGACACTATGGGGTGCCGCGATAGTTTAACGAACTGCCCGTCCCTGCGTAGACCGCACCAAGGAGTACCTGTCACCAGCCGCCGCCTGAGTCACGCCGAAATCGTAGCATCCGTGGCGCCCGACACCCCTGATGCGGATGTGGAAAGTGTCATCGTCGATCCGCGTCACGCCTCCGACGATGTGCGGGAGTTTGCGAAGTCCGTAGCGCTCGGCCTGACCGACACGCCGCCCTGGCTGCACTGCCGTTTCCTCTACGACGATCCGGGAAGCAAGCTGTTCGAGGAGATCACGCGGCAGCCCGAGTACTATCTCACCCGGACGGAAGCGGCTATCCTCGAGCAAAACGCCGAGCGGATCTGTCGGGTCACGGGACCCGTCACCCTGATCGAGTTGGGGTCGGGCAACTCCGTCAAGACGGACTACTTGCTGAAAGCGTACTCGGCAGGCGGCTCCTCGGTTCGGTACGTGCCCGTCGATGTCAGCGAGACGATACTCCACCAGGCCAAGGAAGCGATCGTCGAACGGCACGAGTCGGTGACGGTCACGGGCATTGCGGATACTTACGAGCGGGCGTTCCCGTTGTTCAAGGAGTTCTCACCGGCGATGTTGCTCTTCCTGGGCAGCAGCATCGGGAATTTCGATCAGCGCGAATCACACACTTTTTGGCAGGGTTTGTCGGATGCGCTGTCGTCCCGTGACTACCTGCTGTTGGGAATCGATCTCGTCAAGGACGAGGCGACGCTCAACGCGGCGTACAACGACGCAGCGGGCGTTACGGAAGCGTTCACACGGAATCTCTTTGCCCGCATCAACCGCGAACTCGGTGCGAGTATCGAGTTGGGGCAGATCGAGCATGTGGCGCGCTACCACGCCGAGCGGCAGCGCGTGGAGATTTACGCGCGGTTTCGAACCGAGCAAGAGGTCTATCTCGCCCCCCTCGAGCGCACCATCGTCGTCCCGGCCGGGACCATGGTCATGACCGAGATCTGCCGTAAGTACCATTTGAAGAAAATGGCCGCGTACCTTCGCTGCTTCGACTTTTCGGTGGAGCAGGTGTTCACCGACGAACGTGAGTGGTTTGGGCTGCTGCTGCTACAGCGCAGGTAGGGCGTTCGCGAGCGGGTGCCGACTGTCGGCTCGCAGCTCGTGGCTCGTAGCTCATAGCTCGTAGCTCGTAATTCCCTCACCTGGCCCCGTCGCAACGCACGCGCTATACTAAACACCCTCGTTATGCCGTGGAATCGTGAAGAAAGTCAAACTGTTGAGGTAATTCCCATGAGCAACAGTGGTCGTGTATTTCGTGTATTCGTAGCGGTGCTGGCGACGGTGCCGCTGTACGGTGTGGCTGCAGGCCGTGTCGAGGCGCAGACGTATCCCGCGGAGCTCTACGACGCGCTAGAGTGGACTAACGTGGGCCCGGCGCGTGGAGGCCGCTCGACGGCCACCGCGGGCAGCGACGCGCGACCGCTGGAGTACTACTTCGGCGCAACCGGCGGTGGGCTCTGGAAAACCACAGACGGGGGCACCACATGGGCCCCGGTCACCGATGGGCAGATCAACAGCGCCTCGGTGGGCGCTGTCCAGGTTTGCGAGTCCAATCCCGACGTGGTGTACATCGGGACGGGTGAGACGGAACTGCGTGGCAACATCCAGCAGGGAGATGGCGTCTACAAGTCCACCGACGCGGGCGAAACGTGGATCCACATGGGGCTCGCCGAGACACAAAACATCAGCCGGATTCGCATCCATCCCCAGGACTGCAACATGGCGTGGGTGGCGGCGTTCGGTGTCCATTCCGCCGAAAACGAAGAGCGCGGCGTGTTCAAGACTACCAATGGCGGCATAACCTGGAACAAAGTGCTGTACCGCGATCCTCGGACTGGGGCGGTAGACCTCACGGTCGATCCGAACAACCCGGCCGTTATGTACGCGGCGCTGTGGGAGGCGTGGCGGAAGTCGTGGGGCGCGTCGTCCGGTGGGCCCGGGAGCGGTCTCTTCAAGAGCGTCGACTTCGGGGAGACGTGGACGGAGATCACGCGCAATCCCGGACTCCCCCAGGAGGGGCTCATCGGCAAGATCGGCGTCGCGCTGTCGCCGGCTGCTCCGCACCGAGTGTACGCGATGGTCGAGAACGACGATGGTGGCGTGTTCCGGTCGGACGACGCGGGCGCTACGTGGACGCGCGTCAACGAGGAGCGAAACCTCCGGCAGCGCGCGTTTTACTACACGCGCATCTACGCCGATCCCGAGGACCCGGACGTGGTCTACGCGTTGAACACGGGGCTGTATCGTTCGCGCGACGGCGGGGAGACCTTCACAGCCATCCGCGTGCCTCATGGGGACAACCACGACCTGTGGATCGCGCCGGGCGATCCCGACCGCATGATCAACGGCAACGACGGTGGTGGCAACGTGTCGTTCAACGGCGGGCGGACCTGGACCGCACAGGATTACTCGACGGCCCAGTTCTACCGTGTCATGACCACCAACCATGAGCCGTATTGGATTTGCGGCGGGCAGCAGGACAACAGCACCGCTTGTATTCCGAGCAAAGGGTGGGGGCACCTATCGCGGGCAGCCGGCACCCCGAATTTCCTCATTGCCGTAGGGGGATGTGAGAGCGGCAACGTGGCCAACAGCCGGACCAATCCGGACATCTTCTTTGCGGGGTGCTACGGCGGCAGTCTCAGCCGGTACAACCACGCGAACGGTGCCCTGCGGATGGTCAACGTCTGGCCTGAGAATCCGATGGGCCAGTCGGCGGAGGATCTCACCGAGCGCGTGCAGTGGACATTCCCCATCGTCTTTTCGCACCACGATCCCAACGTGCTCTATACGGGAACGCAAAAGCTGTGGAAGACGACGAACGACGGCCATTCTTGGGAGCAGATCAGTCCCGACTTGACTCGCGCCGACCCGGCCACCACGGGTCCCTCCGGCGGACCGATCACGCGAGATCAGACCGGCGTCGAGACGTTCGCCACCCTGTTCCAGATCGCTCCGTCGTATCACGATCCCGACGTGATCTGGACGGGGTCCGACGACGGTTACGTGCAGATCACGCGGGATGGCGGTGCGAGCTGGACCAACGTCACACCACCGGATGCGCCGGACTTCATCCGCATCAACACCGTGGAGGCTTCGCCGAACACACCGGGCAAGGCCTACGTCGCGGCGATCGCGTATCTCGTTGAGAACAACCGCGCCCCGTATGTGTGGAAGACTGAGGACTACGGCGAGAATTGGACGAAGATCGTAGGCGGTATTCCGGAAGACGATTTCATTCGCGCCGTGCGGGAAGATCCCAATGCGCCCGGCAACCTCTACGCGGCGTCCGAGCGCACCGTGTACATCTCGTGGGACGACGGTGGCAGCTGGTCCGACCTCGGACTGAATCTGCCGACGCTGCAGGTTTCGGATATCGTGGTGGAAGAGAACGATCTCGTGATCGCGACGCATGGCCGGTCGTTCTGGGTGATGTACGACATGGCACCGCTGCGGCAGCTCAACCCGCAGGTGGCGGCTTCGACGGCCCACCTGTTCAAACCTGTCGATCCGACTCGCGGCATCGACCGGGGTGTGCAGGTGTACTACTACCTCGCCGAGGACGCCGAAGAACTGACGATGGAGTTCCTCGACGCCGCCGGCAACGTGGTACAGACCTACGAGGGCACCGACGAGCGCTCGGAGGGCGGTGGCGGATTCGGCGGTTTCGGATTCGGCTTCTTCGGCGGTGGCGACCCCTTGAAGACCGCGGGCTCGCATTCGTTCCGCTGGAATCTCCGGTATCCGGGCTACACCGACTTCGATGGGCGGATCTTCTGGGCGGCCGGCAACATCGGGCCGGTTGCCATCCCCGGTCAGTACGAGGTTCGCCTCACCGTTGACGGGGAATCGCAGACGCAAAGCTTCGACATCGGTATCGACCCTCGAATGGAAACCGTCACCATCGCCCAGCTGCGCGAACGGTTCGAGCTGGCGCTCCGGATTCGTGACCGCGTGACCGCGGCGAACGAAGCGGTGATCGAGATCCGCCGCATCAAGGGTGACGTGGACGATCGGCTCGAGCAAACGGATGACAACGCTATCCACGATCAAGGTGGGCTCGTCAACGCCAACTTGAGCGGTGTCGAAGAGGAGATCTACCAGGTCCGGAACCAAAGCGGTCAGGATCCCCTGAACTACCCCATCAAGCTCAACAACAAGCTCGCCTCACTCATGGGCGTGGTTGAGCGCGGTGAGGCCGCCCCGACCGAACAGTCGTACCAGGTATTCGAGAGCCTGTCGGGCATGCTCCAAACCGAGCTGATCAGGATGAACACCATTATCGATCAGGACCTGCGGCGGCTGAACGAGCTGCTGTCGGAGGCGGGGCTGGATCCGATCGAGATCAAGGACCTGATCGGCTGAATCCATTGCCCTTCGGTGTCCGATTTCGTAGATATCAGTCATGAGCGAGGTGAAGGTAGGAGCCGAGCCGGTCGACCAGGCGCGATACAAGTTCACGGTGAACCACCCGGTCCACGGCATGGGGGGGGGAGCCGACGGGGCATACCGCTTCGTGTCGCCCGCCGATGCGGCCGGGGTGCCCGTTGCGGAAGCGGTGCTCGGCGTTCCCGGGATCGAGGAGGTCGTGCTTTCGGACGGCGCTGTGACCGTCACGAGGGCGCAGGGGGTGGAGTGGTGCGACTTGGAGGAACAGGTCCTCTACGCCATCAAGTCCGCCATCACCGAGATGGATGCGGAGCAGCAGACATCCACAGCGGCTCCAACCGTGATGGACGACGACGCGATGTACGACGCCGTCGCGGAGATGTTCCGCACGGAGGTCAACCCGATGGTCGCCCAACACGGTGGTGCGGTCGAGCTGATCGACGTCCAGGACGCGACGGTCGTGCTGCGCATGATGGGGGGATGCCAAGGGTGTGGGATGGCGAGTGTCACGCTCCGCCAGGGAATCGAGGGCACCCTAAAACGCGCCGTGCCTGGGTTCAAGGGCATCCAGGACATAACCGACCACTCGGCAGGGACCGACCCCTACTTCACGTCCGAGAAGAAGTGACCGTGGTGGCCCCGCCCCGGGCCCGCCTGCTTCTGCTCCTTCCCACCACCACATATCGGGCCGACGCCTTTGTGGATGCGGCCAAGTTCTTGAGGCTCGACTTGACCGTCGCCTCGGAGCTACCGAGTGCTTTTCAAGACGAGCATCCCGCGGATCTCCTCACGCTGGACCTTGGAAACCCAGACGCGGCGGTCACGGCCGCGCGCGCCTTTGCCCAGCACCACCCTTTGCGAGGCGTCGTCGGGGTCGATGACGACACGGCGGTGGTCGCGGCGTGCATCGCCGGCGATCTGGGGCTGCCTTGCAACCCCCTCGCCGCGGTGCGGGCGGCGAGGGACAAGCAACTCCAGCGCGAACGGTTGCACGCGGGGGGTGTGCCGATCCCACCGTTTGCCGTGCACACGCTGGACGAGCACGCGCGCGCCGTCGCGGAGTCGGTGTCGTACCCCTGTGTGCTCAAACCCGTGTCGCTGTCCGGGAGTCGAGGTGTGATCCGCGCCGACGACCCCGATGCGTTTGTCACCGCCCACGCGAGGCTCGGCGCCATCCTGAAGGCGGCTGAGTTGCCACATGACGAGAATCGGTTTCTCGTCGAGCGGTATGTGCCTGGACCGGAGTACGCGCTCGAGGGGATCGTGGTCGATGGCGCGCTACACGTTCTCGCGGTCTTCGACAAACCCGACCCGCTCGACGGGCCGTTCTTCGAGGAGACGATTTACGTGACGCCCTCGAGGGCCGGCGATGACACGCTGCGGAGCCTCACTCAGTGCGCGCAGCAGGCGGTGACGGCGTTGGGCTTGGAGCGGGGTCCGGTGCACATCGAGTTGCGTCATAATGAAGAGGGGCCATGGCTCATCGAGATCGCCGCCCGCCCGATCGGCGGCAAGTGCGGTCGAACCCTCCGCTTCGGGCCCGACGGTGACATCTCACTCGAGACGGTGGTGCTGCGTCAGGTTGTGGAGCCGGGGACCGCCGTCCCCCCCCGCGAGACGCAGGCGGCGGGAGTCATGATGATTCCGATCCCGTACCAGGGCGTTCTTCGGGGCGTTGACGGGGCGGTGAAGGCGCGGGCCGTCCCAGGCGTCGAGGACGTCGTGATCACCGCGCATTCGGGTCAGGTCGTGCTTCCCCTGCCCGAGGGATCGCGGTACCTGGGGTTCATCTTCGCTCGCGGAGAGACGCCGGCGTTCGTCGAGGAAGCGCTACGCGCGGCGCACGCCACCCTGGAGCCGCGGATCGATCCACCGGACTGACATCCAGCGGGGCTGGGGTCCCTGCCCCTGCGGGGTCGGGGTTGTCGGGTCGAGAGGGCGACGGTAGGTTGCTTCCTCCCGGGCCCGGTACCCGGACTTTGCCCTGGTGGTGGAATCGGTAGACACGCTGTCTTGAGGGGGCAGTGGCGAGAGCCGTCCCGGTTCGAATCCGGGCCAGGGCATGGAGCCGCGGAGCACCGCAGATCGGGGCAGATGACTACGGACTGACCTTCGTCCAGGCCCCTTCGCGCTCCTCCGCACCCTTTCCGCGACATCCGCGGCCCAGCCACCGTAGCTCAGTGGTAGAGCTCTCGATTCGTAATCGAGTGGTCGACAGTTCGACTCTGTCCGGTGGCTCTCTGACATCGCGCAGCGAATCCTCAGATGCATCCGAAACGGCGATCGGCGGGGATTGAGGTTATGAGCACGACCGGCCGTAGTCAGTCGATTTTCATGTTC
>JADFPO010000148.1 GCA_022562295.1 Gemmatimonadota bacterium | reverse complement strand
GCTACGGTTTCTCGACGACCCTGATCCCGATCGAGGACGACGGCGGGGTGCATGGGAACAACGAGCGGGTATCGGTGGAGAACGTGAAGCGTGGTACGCGGATGATGTTGGAGATCGTGCAGAGCGTGGTGTATTGACGGGCACGATGTAGCGTATTTGAGCGTTCCAGCTTCTCGGTCTCCGCCATAAGGCTGTAGCGCTGTTGGTGACGAGCGTCACCCCGTAGCGAGTGCCTCAGGGGGTGGGCTCACTCCGTCAGGATGTTCACGGTCTCCGACGCCTCGGCGTGGGCCTGCACGTCTTCGCAGATCTTTCGGATCCGGCCGGTGATTTCCGCGTCGTGGACGGTATCCCGGGCCTGGCGAGCGCGGAGATCGGCAACGCTCAGCCAAATGGTCTTGAGCATCTCCGTCAGGCGGGCTCGTTGTTCGTGCGCCGCCTTGAGCTGAGCCTCGAGCCGGTGGGCCAAGTTGAGCTGACTCCTGAGCAGCCCTCGCATTTCACGGCGCGCCTCACCGTCGTCGGGTGACTCTGCGCCGAGCGCAGCCAATTTTTTCTCGATCGCCTCCGTCTCCAGCGCTTCGACGTCCTTGCCGAGCTTAGTGATCTCACCATCCAACGCTTGGATGGCGCTGACAAGTTGTCCGGCGGCACTCACGGCTTCGCTCCCGACCTCGCGCGTGGGGCCTGCGAAATCCTTCGCGGTGTTGCCGACAGCGCGGAGAAACTCTTCGGGGGTCCGGGGTTCGGTCTCACCCGCCTGGGCAATTTGTTCGGCAGGGGGTAACAAAACCGCAGCATAACGCGGCTTTCGCCAGAGGGCCACGTCCCCCGTCGGTGCGAAGGCAATCTTGACAATCTGCTTGTGGTCGAGCCCATTCTTCCGTGCCCACCTGTTGAGGAAGACGACGGAGCCGAAAAAGATCGCGTAAAAAATGCCCATGCCGCTGTAGAACACCGGCTCGATCCAGGGAAACCGAAGGAAGAGTGTGAAATTACTGCGGACTAACGCGATCGTCATGAATAGAATTGTCGGTCCCGCGACCGCCGCCATCCCCCCGAACAAAAGACGCAGCCGCTTGATCACTATCGGAAGCCGATCCCACACATCGCCGTCTCGGCGCCAACGCTTGGGGTACCACCAAAAGGGCCATCGTTTGGGGCTTCGCAACATCAAGTCTCGCAGCTCCCGCCACGAGATACCTCGGTAGCGCCCAATCGCGGCAAACACCATCGGGAGCACGATGGGTGTCGCAACAAGGAGGACAGGCAGTATCCACCAGGGGCCGTCCTCCACGACCCGCAGTCCCGGAAAGAGATACGCCAGATACCAGTAGAGACCGGCCACGGCGACAATAGGGAGCAGCATCTTCGGCACGATCCCGTCCAGATTGCCTCGCAAGTCGTTCCGGTCCTCGTCGTCCTCGTCGACTTGACCCAAGGCTTGCGTCAGAACGTGCCCGTCAGGCCATCTGTGTTGTGGCTCTTTGGCCAGGCACCGCATGACGGCCCGCGCCAGATCGTCGGGCACCGAGGGTTGAATCGCTTTGATATCTGTGGGGTCCCTTGTTACGTGCTGCGCGATGACATCGCCGAACGTCTCGCCTTCGAACGGCAGCCGTCCCGCCAACAGGTGGTAGGCCATCACCCCAAGCGAATAGATGTCACTTCGGCCGTCGATGGTTCGTTCGCCGGACGCTTGCTCGGGCGACATGTAATACGGCGTACCCACAATCGCCCCCAACTCGGTGAGGGTTTGTCCCGACGCCGACGCCTTGGCGATCCCAAAATCCGCCAGCATGGCCCGGCCAGATTCGTCGTCCAGCAGCACGTTGTCGGGTTTGACGTCCCGATGCACTACACCCTGCTTGTGCGCGTAATCGAGCGCGCCGGCGACATCAGAAACGATACGCCGAACCTCGTCGGCGCCGAGTTTGCCCACCCGCCGCAGGCGTTCCGCCAACGACTCTCCCTGCACGTAACCCATGACGAAATACATCATGCCTTCGGCCGCACCGAAGGTGTACAGGGGAACGATGGCTGGGTGGGTCAGCTTGGCGGCCGTGCGCGCCTCGCGGCGAAACCGCTCCCGCATCTCCTCGGTCTCCGACTCCTCCGGCAAGAGCACCTTGACGGCGACAAGCCGCTCGAGCGCTTCGTCACGGGCTAAATAGACTGCCCCCATGCCGCCTCGCCCCAGCAGTCTGAGCATGCGGTACTGCGTCCCGAGGGCCCGCTCCAGCATGGACTGGATGGGGTCGACGGGTTCCGAGTCAGTCGAGAGCTTGGAACCGCATGTGGGGCAGAACCCCGCATCGCCAGGCACAGGGGCGGAGCAGGAAGGGCAGTTGGTTGGCATAGATTGAGTAAGATGGACCGTCAAGGGCGGGTTGGCGAGATTCTGAGGCCGTCACCCGGACACGCCCGACCGGACGTGTCCGCCGAGCTGATGGTAATGGCCGCCGCGCGTGGTGCTTTCAGCCGTCAGATGCGGAAAGTGTGAATGCGCGCTCCCGGCGCGCGCATCCACCCCTACCAAAGACTTGGCCTGTACTTGGGCGGCCGTAGGCGTATGACCGACCTTGCCGGCCCCAACCTCCCGTCCTAGGCTTCTCCTTAGTCAAAGGGCATTTCTTTTTCCTATCCGCATACAGGTAGGGAGCTGACACCATGACCAGAAGCATTTTGTCTCTGAGCATCGGCCGAGCTGGCATGGCCGTCTTCGTGGCAGTGGCGCTGGCCGGACTGAGTGCCTGCCGCACCGGCGGCACGGTTCGCATCGACGATGACGACATCGGCGGAGTCGTCACCGGGCCGAGCGGGCCCGAGGCGGGAGTATGGGTGATAGCGGAGACCCACGACCTGCCAACCAGATTTGCCAGAATCGTGGTGACGGACGATCGGGGTCGCTACTTGCTGCCCGACCTTCCCAGTGCGAGTTACGACGTTTGGGTTCGCGGGTACGGACTCATCGATTCGCCCAAGGCACAAGCCAACCCGGGGGCGAGGTTGGATCTGACAGCCGTGATTGCGCCCGACGAGCAGGCCGCCGCGCAATACTATCCTGCCGGCTACTGGCTCTCGCTGCTCCAGGTACCCGAGCAAAGCGAGTTCCCGGGCACGGGGCCCGATGGGAACGGCCTCTCGACCAGCCTGCAAAACCAGGCGCAGTTGCTCAGGCTGTTGAAGTCGGGGAGCTGCACCGCGTGTCATCAACTGGGTACGAAGGGGACGCGTGAGATTCCGCCGGCGCTGGGCCACATAGAAAACTCCGTGGCCGCGTGGGAGCGGCGTCTCCAATCGGGACAGGCGGGTCGCTCCATGATTGGCTTGGTGAATTTCTTAGGCACCGAGCCGATCCTCGCCATGTTCGCCGACTGGACCGACCGCATCGCCGCCGGTGAAGTGCCACCGGCGCCGCCCCGCCCCGAGGGGATCGAACGCAACGTGGTCATCACCCAATGGGATTGGGCCGATCCCAAGGCGTATCTCCACGATGTGGCATCGACCGACCGGCGCGATCCTGCGGTCAACGCCAACGGCCCAGTCTACGGCGCCCTCGAGTTGAGCGCTGATTATGTGCCCGTGCTCGATCCTGTGAGCCACACCGCAAGCCGAATACCGCTCACGGTGCGGGATCCCGCGACCCAACCAGCTGCTGGAAGTGCAATGCCTGCGCCCTCGATGTATTGGGATGACGAGATCATCTGGACCAGCAAGAACAACGTACACAACCCCATGCTCGACGAGCGCGGCCGGGTGTGGCTCACGTCAACCGTGCGACCGCCGGACAACCCCGCCTTCTGCAAGGAAGGATCGAGCCATCCGTCGGCCCAACTCTTCCCGCTAGAGCGCGCCCGGCGCCACCTGGCGATGTACGACCCCGAAACGCAAGAACTGACGCACATCAGCACTTGCTTCAGCACCCACCACCTCATGTTCGCGGAGGACGACAACAACACGTTGTGGACCAGCGGCGGGGGGCAAGTCGTGGGTTGGTTCAACACCAAGATGTTCGAGGAAACCGGCGACGAGGAGGCGTCGCAGGGCTGGACTGCGCTCATCCTGGACACCAATGGCAACGGGCGACGGGATGACTACGTGGAGCCCGACGAGCCGGTAGACCCAACGAAGGACAAGCGGATCAGAGCCGGTTTCTACGCCGTCGCTCCCGCGCCCGACGGGTCGGTCTGGGCCACGTCGCTAGGCTATCCCGGCGCAGTCGTGCGGCTGGTGCCGGGGGACAATCCACCCGAGACGGCGTTGGCGGAGTTGTACGAGCTGCCGTTGGACGAGAACGGGGAGCCCGTCACCGGCTTCTCACCGCGCGGGGGGGACATCGACCGGAACGGGGTCATATGGGTGGCACTGGCGAGCGGACACATGGCGAGCTTCGACCGCAGACAATGCACCGGACCGCTCAACGGACCGGACGCCACGGGTCAGCACTGTCCCGAGGGGTGGACGTTTTACGAGGAGCCGTTGCCACAGATCCAAGGCGTGACCGACCCCGGCAGCGCCGAGGCCAGTTACTACACATGGGTGGATCAGTTCGACACGTTCGGAATGGGGACCAACATCCCCATCAACACCGGCAACGCGTCCGAGGGTCTGCTCGTTTTGAAAGACGGCGAATGGACGGTTCTCCGGGTTCCATATCCCATGGGGTTCTACACCAAATGGATGGACGGCCGCATCGACGATCCCGATGCCGGTTGGAAGGGGCGAGGCCTCTGGGCCACCGTCAGCACCCGGGCGCCATTTCATATGGAGGGTGGAAAGGGTACGACGAGTAAGGTGATGAAGTTCCAGCTGCGACCTGACCCGCTTGCGAGGTGAGCGGAGGGCATGACGCTAAGCGACGGCCCAAGGGCTAGCCGGAGCGCCAGGGCGTGCGAATCCTGTGACACAGGTCATCGCCAACGCCGGCGCTCTACCTCATTGTGGGACAACCCCACCGCGTACGTGGAGGGGCGGGCACCACCCGCGAAGTAGGGTGCGAGCGCTACCCTGCGGGCCGCCATCCAGAACAAGGTGGAGAAGCGGAAGCCGATTGCTGTGCAAGTCGGCGGTGCTCGAACGTCAACAGGTATGACGAACCACAGAGGGAAGGCCCATGCGCCTCTTATACATGGCCGGCATAGCCTACTTGCTCGCCACCGCGTTCGCGCTGACGCGCGGACTGACCTGGGTCTCACATCCGATCGTGACACCCGTCACGACGGCCAGCACTGCTACCAACGGGGGCGGGGGCGCCTGGTTCGAACAGGCCAGGTCACGGTGCAACACGCTCGAGGTCGAGATCGTCCACCGACACGACCCGCCCCCCACGTCGCTCGAAGGTGTGGGATATAGTGCTGCGTGCTGGGCCCTCGCCGGTCGGATCGATGACGCGCGGCGACAAATCCTGACGCTCAGCGTCGACAATCGATGGAAGGCAGCGGGCATCGTCTTCAATGTGGGCCATCCGGTCGCGGACATGGGCGACGACCTGTCGGCCGGGCCCATCATGGAACTGGTCGTGGAGTTCTGGCCCAACCACTACATGGCCCTGTATCACGCCGGCGCGGCCCGCTACGCGCTAGGCGACTTCGAGCCGGCCGGGCGACACCTCCAGGCGTTCCTGCAAACGTACGACCAGAAAGACGGGTGGACATCGAGCGCGAAAGCCATGTTGAAAGAGATTGGCTAACCACGGTTGTCACCAAAGAGTCGTCTAGGCCCTCAGCGGATTAGGTGGGGTCGCGTCATCCGAGACATTGCCGTGGGGTAACGGGCCTACGCCCGCGTCACAAACGATCCGTCCAGGCCGGCGAGGGACGGTACCCCGTGGAGCTGCATCGCAAGCATCAGTTCGATCTTGAGGATATCGAGGACTTTTTCGACGCCTGCCTGTCCGAAAGCCGCCATGCCCCAGATATAGGGTCGGCCGATCAGGATGGCGTCCGCGCCCATGGCGAGTGCCTTGAGGATATCGGATCCGCGCCGGAACCCGCCGTCTACCAGCACCGGCACGCGACCCTCCGCGGCGTTCACGACCTCCCCGAGGCTTTCGATGGTGCTGCGGCCGCTCGGGTTTGCGCGGCCTCCGTGGTTCGACACGATGATGCCGTCCGCACCGCGCTCGATCGCCCGCCACGCATCGTCACCGCGCACGATGCCTTTCACGAGGACGTGCATGTCGGTGGTGTCCTTCAAGCGACTGACGAATTCCCAGGTCAGGCTCGGTGTATCGAAGTTCACGCGACGCATGTCCAGGCCGTCGAACATCGGTTTGCGGGCCAGCCACCCGATAGGGAAATTCATGGGATCGTCGTCGTCAGGGGCTGCATCGTGGCAGGCGGAACAATCACGGGTGTCGAGCCGCGTGAAGCGCTCCAGGGTTTCGCGATTGCTCCCGACCGGCAGGTCCACCGTGAGCACCAGCGCGGGGCATCCCGCCCCTTCGGCGCGACGGATCAGGGCCTGGGTCACGTTCCAGTCCGACGTGGGGTAGAGCTGGTACCACACCGGCCGGGTCCGGGCCCCGTTCACGTCTTCCACCGAGGTCGTCGTCACGGTGGAGAGAATCTGGTGATGCCCCATGGTCTCTGACGCTCGGGCGGCCACCAGCTCACCCTCGGCGTGAAACGCCTTCTGACTCCCCACCGGAGCGAGCACGATCGGCGTGTCCCACCGCTCGCCGAACAACTCCACACTCATGTCGATGGTAGAAACGTCGACCAAATGCCGCGCCCGGAGATGGAAGCGCTCGAACCCTTTCCGGTTGGCCCGCAGCGTCTCGTCGCCGTCCACTCCCGTGGCGAGGTACCCGTAGTGCGCCGGCGGGAGCGCCGCCTGGGCTGCGGGTTGGAAGTCGAGCACGTTGATCGCGTCGTCGGGAGACCCGATCAGGTCGGTGAGGCTCGGCTGCGCCGATCCGTCGGAATCTCTTCCGGTGCAGGAAGGCAGTCCGAGCATCGAGAGCAACGGGCTCCCGGCCACGAAGCGGAGGAACGCCCTCCGGGAGGGATGGATGATGTCGGGCATGGGCCAGATCTCCGATGAAAGCCGCCCGGTTATTCTACCCGTCGGGAGGCCGTGCGCCATCTTTCAGCGGAACCCGACTGAAGGTCAGACCTGGGGGTTACCCGCCGGCCTCTCTAAGCCAGATGGCAATCACACAGCAATCGCCGCGATCGGAGCACGCCCGCCAACATCCTTACCGCCAACCATCGCGGAGTTCATGGTTCGTCGTCCATCCACTGCCAACCGCCATCCCGGTCACTGAACGAAGGATCGAGCAACGTGAAGCACGGATAGATCTCGTTTCGCTCGAGCAGGATGCGCTCGACTTGGAGCACGTACGAGAGGGCATTGCCGAGTCGCACGGCCACCTCCGCGCGCTCGAAGGTGCCGACCGTCGTCGGCCCGGTGCTCACCGTAGATTGATCGAGGATGAGGACGGCGGCCTGTCGCATGATCGCCGGGTCCCCATACGGATATGCGGCCACGAGCTGGTCGATTGCCTCCTCTGCGTCGCCCGCGACCGCGCCGCGGCCGAATCCGCCGCCGAAAATCCCGAGCAGGCTGCCACCGACCACCGCGACACCCAGCGCGACCCCGATGCCCCATAGCGCGGTCGACGACCAAGCGGTCCAGCGTGCCACCAGTGGTAACAGGGCGATGGCGACGGCTGCGATGATCGCTCCGATGCACCCTAACGAGCTGGGATCCTTCGGAGGGGGACGGTTGCGCACCGCGGTGAGTGCCGCAACGATCAGGCGGGGATCGGCTATTTCTGGAGAGATTCGGCGTTTATCAGCCACTCCGGCGCCAGCCTCGAGCTCGTCGCGTTCCCACGCCTCGAGATCAGCGCCCATCTCCTGCAGCACGACTTTGGCGGCATTTCGGATTCTGGCCCAGTATGGATCCCGCTCGACAAGCGTCTCGTTGGAGACCGTGACATCGTCGAGTGGAACCTCCCGAGCGCATTCTCGTAGCGCGCGGGCGAACTCTTGGATGCTGTGAAGTGATTGATTCGCGCCCAATTCGGGGTGGCGCAGGAAGTAATCCCCGTCGTTGAGGACTTCTTTTGCAAGGAGGTAGCTGTCCTTCGTTCCACCAACGATGTAACGGCGTTGCACCGCTTGGGATGCCAATGGCCCGAGGAGGTTGAGGGCGGTGTCCGTATTCATCCGTGGCTAATGGCCTCTCTTCATCTGGTGACCGTCACCCCACGGTTAACGGGTGTGTCTTTTGCGGCCTTCGAAGTGGAAACAAGTGTAAATTGGAATTAACAATCGGGGGCAGGATCG
>JADFPO010000147.1 GCA_022562295.1 Gemmatimonadota bacterium | reverse complement strand
GGCTCGTTGGATCGACCGCCCGAGTTGATGCTCGTGGCACCGCGCAACAACACCGAAACGCCGCCGCCCGGCTCACCGTTGGTCCGGATGATCTTGGCCCCCGCCACCTTCCCCCGAATCGCTTCCTCTGGGGTTCCGGTGGGGACCACCGGGATGTCGCTCGCGGTGAGTATGTCTACGGTGAAGGGCAGTTTCACTCCTTGGGTCGCCTCGGCGACGCCCGTCACCACGATCTCATTGAGTCGCAGCACGCTCGGCTGCAGCCTGAAGTTGAGGAGGGTGGTACCCTCGGCAGACACAGGCTGTCTGGTTACGATCACGACCTGATAACCAATGAGCCGGATGGTCAACGACACCGTGCCCGGTGTCACGTCCGCGATGACGAAGGACCCTTGGTCGTCCGTCGTGACCGAAACCGCAGTGCCTCGCACAGAGATCATCGCCCCTGCCAGACGTTCCCCAGTGATGGCGTTCGTTACGGTGCCTTCGATCCGACCGGCCTGGGCCAGCGCGGACCCGGCGGTCACAAGCACCGCGAACACCGCCAGGGCAATACTCCTGCCCGTTCGACAAAAGACAGAATTCATCATGTGCCCTCCCTGTTGGTTGGTCGCGTGTGGATCAGGCCGAAATGCCTGATCGGGTTGTGGCGCCCGTCCCGTCTTGGACGAGCCGCCGGTGTCGGCGTCGCTCGAAGGTGTGTCCGAACCTCTTTGGTGGGAATACATTCTGTCATATGCATTGAGCCTCCATAATGACGGATGATCAAGCTCCATATGACCCAGCCGAATCACTGGGCCGGTTCCTCCCAGATGATGCGTTCGGTTGCCCGTCGGGCAGATTCATGAACTAGCCCATCACTGAGACCCGACCGGGCCGCATTCAGAGGGGGCGGTCTCGGTCGGTGTCGTAGATGCAAGGCGGCGACTTACTTGAAGGCAAATGCGCCTACTTCGGGACCAATGTACCGGCGATCCGCCCGCTGTCAAGGCAACCATCCCATAACATAAATTACATAATTATGCACTGACAGAGCACCTGCTCTGCCACGGAAGACTAGCGGTAAATACCGGGGGCAGCCGGATGTGTCCGGCGTTCTCTCTTTTAATGAACGGAATCGCCTAGCGAGAGAAAATCCTGGAGTGTAATATTGCCTTCATGGCTCGGGCACCAGGGGATACGAGGACCACGCTCCGTCCGCGGCACGCGCTCCCGTCGGTGCTGCCGGCGGCGCTGCGGCGCCTGTTGGTCGCCACGCTGGCGCTGGCGCTCTTCATGGTGGCCAACACGCTCTATCTCCTCTTGAACAGGCTGGCCGACACGCTGGACTGGACCGTCTTCGCCGTGGGCGAAACATCGCTTCCCACACTATTTCAGTCGATGGTCCTGACCCACACGGGTATCGGCTTGCTCCTCGCAGCGTTGATGGTCGCGTTCGCGGTCCTGCACCTGCCGAGGGTTTGGAAGCGCCGCCATAGAGCCAGCGTCGTTTCGGGGATCCTCTATGTCGCCGTCGGGCTCACGCTGGTGGCGACTGGTCTGTTCATCTTGACCGCAGCCGCGAGCCGCGACCACAGCTGGGCGTGGTGGACGCACGTGGCCACCGCGGTGCTAGCTCCCACCGGTTACGTAGCGCATCGCTTGGTGAGTTACGCACGACCTCCCGCTGTACGGTTCGGTCGTTTCGCGGTGGCGGTGACCGTTGTGACGCTGCTCCTGATGGTCGGGCATGGGTTCACGAATCGGGGGGTGGTCCTCACACCCGAGGCACAGCATGCCCGGGAACTGGACCTCCACGCGGGACCGGGCGCCAAGCTCCGCGATGTCGCTCGTTACGCTCGCCACAGCTTCGTTCCCACAGGCTTCGTGCCGCCCGAGAGCCCTTTCTTCCCGTCGGCGGCGACCACCACGTCGGGCGGCTACCTGCCGGCGCGAATCATTACTCGCGGGGATCGGGGATCCTCCGAGCAGCGTACCCGCGACCTCGCCCGATTCGGGTTCGTGAACAAAGCCCGGATCGGCGCCGAAACCTGTGCCCGCTGCCACCAGGACATCGTGGAGCAGTGGGCCGCCTCCGCCCACCGGTTCGCCTCGTTCAACAATCCGTTCTATGAGGCGACCGTCAACGACCTACGGGCTAACGCCACCGAATCGAACACGTGGATTGATCGGCACATCGAGCGGTTTCCGGATGTCGCAGACGGCGTCGGGCGGGTGAAGAGCAAGTGGTGCAGCGGGTGCCACGATCCGGCCCTCATGCTTGCCGGCACCATGGCGTTCGAGATCGACCGGACGAGTGTGGAGGCACAGGCGGGGCTGACGTGTCTGGCCTGTCACGCCATCGACCACATCCACAACCGCACCGGCAACGGCAACTACAACATCGCGGACGAACAGGAAGACCCGTACCTGTATGCCACTGCGCGTACCGGTACGCTGCGTGCCTGGCTGCACGATGCCGCCCTCAAGGCGAAGCCCACCGTCCACAAGCGGCAGATGCTGACCCCTGCGTTTCGGGAGAGCACGTTCTGCGCCGCCTGTCACAAGGTGAGCCTGCCGGCGGCGGTGAACAACTACCGCTGGCTCCGCGGCCAAGATGAGTTCGACAATTGGGACGACAGCGGAATCTCGCTGAATGCATCGCGGACTTTTTACCTGCCGGACTCGGCGCGAACGTGTCAGGACTGTCACATGCCGCCGGAGCCCGCTCCGCTGGGCGACGTCTCGGCCCAGGACGGCACTGTCAGGTCCCACCGCTTCCTCGCCGTCAATACCGCCCTGCCTTTCGTCCGCGGCGACCACGAAACCATCGCTCGGATCGAGAACTTCCTGCGCGACGAGAAGCTCAGCGTGGATATCTTCGCCGTCGCGCTCGGCGGCTCTCCCGTCATGGCTGCCGACCGACAACCGCCGGTCCTGACAACCGGCCGCAAGGTGACCGTGGATGTCGTCGTCCGCAACAGAGGGGTGGGGCACACGTTCCCAGGAGGCACGAACGACTCGAATGAAGGGTGGCTGGAGTTCAGCGTGCTGGACGACCGCGGGACGCAGCTCGCCGTCAGCGGGTTCCTGGCGGACGACGGCCATCTCGATCCAATGGCGCACGTGTACAAGGCCGTGATACTCGACAGGAACGGCAACCCGATTCAGCGGCGCAACGCCCAGGACATTCACGTCACAGTATTTGCCAACACGATCGGCCCCGGCACCGCCGATGTGGCGCACTATACCTTCACCGTGCCGCGCGAACTCGCGGGACAGACGCTCACCGTTCGCGCGCGGCTGCTGTGGCGTAAGTTCGACCGCGCGTACACGGAGTTCGCCTTCGAGACCAACCGCCAGGGCTTCAGGCTGTTTGACGACGTTCCCGATCTGCCCGTCACGGAGATCGCCGCGGACGAGCTACAGCTTGCCGTGGCGCCGGCGACGCCGGTTGCGACTCCGGCCGGCGCGGGGGCGGGGGCGGACGCCGCGTCCGATTGGATGCGCTACAACGACTACGGGATCGCACTCCTGCTGGAGGGGGACACCCGAGGCGCCGCCCTCGCTTTCGAGCGCGTCGCCGCGCTGCGTCCCGATCGCATCGACGGCCCGCTGAACGTCGCCAAAACGGCGCTTCGCGACGGCAACCTGGCACGGGCGTACGAGTACCTGCGGCGCTCGGAGACCATCGCTCCGGCCGACGCCCGGGCCGCTTGGGTGTGGGGGGTCGCGCTCCAAGAGGACGGGAGGTACGAGCAGGCGGTTGAGGCGTACCGCCGCGTGCTGGAACGCTTCCCCGACGACCGGGCCGCGTGGCGAAACCTCGGTCGCACCTACTATCTCAACGGGCAGTACGATGAGGCGCTGAACGCGTTCGCCCGCGTGTTGCAGATCGATCCTGAAGATCGCGCCGCGCACTACCATCGCATGCTGTGTTACCGTGCGTTGGGCCGAAACGAAGAAGCCGACTTGGCTGCGGCCGCCGCGGAATACTACAGCATCGATGAATCCGCCCAGGACATCACGCGCGCCTTTCGGCTTCGCAACCCCGGGGCCAACCTAATGGCGCAGCAGATTCGCACGCATGTGTTGACGCTCGAACGGTGAGGGTCGCCCGGCTGGGACCGCGAGGAAAGTCCGCCGGCCTGCTGACGGTGGTTACGGGGTTGGCGATGGGCTGCAGCAACGGCAGGTCGGTTGCCGAGGACCGCGCCCCGTCCTACACCGACCCGAGAGATGTCGCCATCGATTCCTCCGCGCCGCCCGTCTCCCTGCATTTCACGGACATCACGACGGCTGCCGGCATCGACTTCGTGCACGAGACCGGAGCCGCGGGGCAGAAGTGGATGCCCGAAACCATGGGAAGCGGCGGCGGGTTCTTGGACTATGACGCAGACGGCTGGCCGGACATTTTCCTGGTCAACGGCTCCCGCTGGCCGGGAGAATCCGGCGAGAGACCACCGAGCACACCGCGGCTCTATCGCAACCTGGGCGGCGGCCGGTTCTCCGACGTCACGAACGCGGCGGGTCTAGAATTCTCCATATACGGCATGGGTGCTGCGTTCGCAGATTATGACGCAGACGGAGACGTCGACATCTATCTGACGGCCCTGGGCGACAACAAGCTGTTGCGCAACGACGGCGGCCGCTTTACCGACGTTACGGCCCGCGCCGGGGTACACGGCAACAGCGGCCGTAGGGGAGATCCGCCGGCGTGGTCGACGGCGGCGAGCTGGGTCGACGTCGATCGCGACGGGTGGCTGGATCTTTTCGTGTGCAATTACGTCAAGTGGACCCCGGAGACCGACTTGTTCGTCACGCTGGACGGAACCAACAAGTCGTACGCAACACCCCAGCAGTATGAGGGTGAATCGTGTCGCCTGTACCGAAACTTGGGGGACGGCCGGTTCACCGACATCACCCAGCGGGCCGGCGTCTTCAATCCGAAGGGCAAATCGCTCGGCATAGCCGTCGCGGACTTCAACGACGACGGGTGGCCCGACATCTTCGTCGCCAACGATACCTACCAAAACTTTCTGTATCTCAACGACGGCGACGGCACGTTTACCGACGTCGCCCTGGCGGCGGGTGTGGCGTACGACGAGTTCGGCCGGGCTCGGGCGGGGATGGGGGTGGACGTGGCAGACATCACCGGCGAGGGTCGTCTGTCGATCGTGATCGGCAATTTCTCGCGCGAGCCGCTTTCCCTGTTCACGCAGATCGGCGGCGATGGGCTGTTCCAGGACCTGGCCGGCCGGGCGCGGCTCACCGGGGCTTCGCTCCTGCCATTGACGTTCGGCCTGGTGTTCGCCGACATGGACCTGGACGGCTACACCGACCTCGTCGCGCTGAACGGCCACATCGAGCCCGACATCAACTCGGTGCAACGGGATATTACGTTCGCGCAGCCGCCGCAGCTGTTTCGCAACACCGGCGGCGGCCGGTTCACCAACCTGAGCGGCCGGGTGGGGGATGCCTTCGCGGAGCCCATCGTCGGGCGGGGTGTGGCGACCGCAGACATTGATCGGGACGGCGATCTCGATATCCTTATGACGGTCAACGGGGGGTCTGCGAAGCTGTTGCGCAACGATCTCGCGGCACCTTCAAACGGCTGGGTGGGTCTCCGCTTGAAGGGGCGCCACCCCAATCTAAACGCCATCGGTGCGGTGGTGACGGTGTATGCGGGCGAAATCGTGCAGCGGCAGATGGTGAAGACGGGATCGTCGTATCTCTCGCAATCGCAGCTCAGCGTGCTGATCTTCGGCCTCGCCGACGCTGCCCGGGCCGACAGTATAGCGGTGCGATGGCCGGCCAGCGGCGAGGTCGCGCGATTCGGTTCGGTGGTTGGAGGAAGAGAGTACGTTATCGAGGAGGGTGGCGGGCGGATGACGGCTGTTTCGGCGCCGCGCGTACCGCATTGAGTCCCATACACGGCAGAGACATGAAGACTATTCAAGATGTGCGACCGATCGATCGTGTGGTGGACCTGACGGACCCCGCCGGCAACGTCATCTACGGCATGACGCTCGAGGAGGCCCGTGCTCGTTTGCGGCAGGGGACTGCGGAGGATGTGCGCGGCATCGACGGCCACTTCGCGTTGATTACAGTGAACGGGACGACCGTGCGTCTGGCGAGATCTCTGGGCCGCCCACTCCGCTACTTTATCGCCAAGCAAGAGGATGGCCCGCTGCTGATCGCCGCCGAACGTATCGACACTATCCGGGGCTATCTCGAGCAGCACGCCCTCGCGGAACAGTTCCATCCTTCATACACGCGAATGGTGCCTGCGCATTACGTCACCGAGATTGCGCTGGTCGGATGCCCCGACCCCAACCCCACGTATCGGCGGTTCTTCACGCCCGAGCGGAACCGGCTGCCCGCGGACACGAGTGTGATAGGCCGCGCCTACGTCCAGGCCGCTTACGACGAGATCGTGAAATGGCTCACCAACCGTGCCACCGAGGGCCCCGTCGGAGTGTGTTTCTCCGGCGGCATTGACAGCGGCTCCGTTTTCTTGTTGACATATCACGCGTTCTTGAAACTCGGTCTGAATCCTTCCCGGTTGAAGGCGTTCACGCTGTCGGTGGACGGCCTCGGTGCGGATCTGGCGCAGGCCGGGGCGTTCCTCGAACGGACGGGACTTTCCCTGTTCCTGGAGCCCGTGGAGGTTGAGACAGGGGAGATAGACTGGCAGGACACGGTTCGCGTGGTGGAGGATTACAAGCCGCTCGACATCGAGGCGGCGGCGATGACGCTTGCGTTATGTCGCGGGATTCGCCGGCGGTACCCTGATTGGCGCTACCTCATCGACGGTGACGGCGGCGACGAAAACCTCAAGGACTATCCCATCGAGGAAAACCCGGAACTCACGATCCGGAGCGTGCTGAACAACTCGCTGCTGTATCAGGAAGGATGGGGAGTTGACGCAATCAAACATTCGCTGACGTACACTGGCGGGCTGAGCCGGAGCTACACCCGCACATACGCGCCGGCGCGCGCGACGGGGTTCGACGGGTTCAGCCCGTACACGCTCCCCAACGTCGTGGACATCGCCGAAGGAATCCCGTTCGTGGCGCTCACTGATTGGAGCCACGACAAGCTCTACAAGCTGAAGGGCGAGATCGTCGCCCTGGGGGTCGAGGCCGTGACGGGCATGTCGATGCCGGTGTTCCCCAAGCGCCGGTTCCAGCATGGGGCGGGCGACGGGCGTGCCTTGCGGCGGTGTTTTCCGGCCGAGCCCTTCGCGTACCGTCGCGCCTTCCAGGCTCTCTACGGCTCGTAGTGCCGCACCGCCGCGTTGACGACCGATGGGTTCTCGAGCGTCGGCCGCCCAAGCAACCAGTCGATCCTCGTAGGCCCTACGCGTTTTTCGTGGAGCAGGAGCGAACAGCCGCCGGCCAGGTCGATTCCGTCGCAGCAATCTTTCTCACGAACAGGGAGTGTCCGTTCAGATGCCTCATGTGCGACCTGTGGATGCATACCACGGACGGCCGCGTGCCGGACGGAGCCATCCCCGCACAAATCCGGTGGGCGCTGAGCCAATTGTCCCCGGCGCGACACGTGAAGCTTTACAACAGCGGCAACTTCTTCGACGCCCAGGCCATTCCCCCCGCCGATTTCCCGCAGATCGCACTCGCGGTCACTGGGTTTAGTACTGTCGTTGTCGAGAACCATCCGCGGCTGGTTGGCGAGCGGTGTTTGGCTTTTCGTGATCTGTTGGAACCCCAGCTCGAGTTGGCCATGGGTCTCGAGACGGTTCACACTGCGGTGCTCGAGCGGCTAAACAAACGGATGACGCTGGAAGATTTCGCGCGAGCTACCCGATACCTCGTCGCGAACGGCATCGCAGTGCGGGCCTTCATTCTGCTTCGGCCTCCGTTTCTCGACGAACCTGAGGGCGTGATTTGGGCGAAACGGTCCCTCGACTTCGCATTCGACGTCGGCGTCGAGTGCTGCGTGATCATTCCCACGCGGGCCGGCAACGGTGCGCTCGATTGGTTGCAGAAGGAGGGAGATTTCGGGCCGCCGCGGCTGGAATCTCTCGAGGAAGTGTTGCAGTACGGCATCGGTCTGCGGCACGGACGTGTATTCGCCGATCTCTGGGATTGCGAGCGATTTGCGCCCTACGAGTTGGACGGGCCGGACCGTGTAGAACGCATGAGACAAATGAATCTGACGCAGGAAACAAACCGTGTGGTGAGGTGCAGGGAGGCAGCGCCGTGATTCGTGAAGCAGCCGATGTGGCGATAGTGGGATCCGGGTTCGCCGGGAGCCTGATGGCGTTGATCCTCGAGCGGCAGGGACGCCG
>JADFPO010000037.1 GCA_022562295.1 Gemmatimonadota bacterium | reverse complement strand
GGCAATCGGCTCGTATTGACCCCCAGACCAACCCACCAAAAACCGAAGGTGCCGTCATGGGCGCTCTGTTGAACGACCTCCGTTTCGGCGCGCGAGCGCTGCTAAAAAAACCGGGATCCGCCGCTATCGCCACCTTGGCATTCGGCTTGGGGATCGGCCTGTGCACGATGATGTTCAGCATCATCTACGGCGTCTATATCCGCGGCCTCGGAGTGCCTGAATCCAACCGATTGACCGTCATCCAACGCAACAACCCATCTGAGAACATCCAACGGATGAGTGTGACCGAGCACGACTTCTACGATTGGCGCGAACAACAACGGTCGTTCGAGGGGCTGGCTGGATTCTCCACCGGAACCATCAACCTGAGCGGACTCGACGGGCCGGATCGGTATAACGGCGCGTTCGTTTCGGCCAACATCTTCGACGTTCTCCGGGTGCGCCCGCTGCTCGGCAGCACGTTCAGAGATGGTGACGACGCGCCGGGGGCGCCGCTAACGCTCGTGCTCGGCTACCAAGCGTGGGCTACACGATATGACTCGGACCCCAACGTGATCGGTGTGATCGAGAAGGTGAACGGGGAACAAGCAACGGTTATCGGTGTGATGCCAGAGGGTTTCATGTTCCCACAAGAGCAGGAACTGTGGATCCCCCGCCGGGACACTCGGAACGCTAATCCGACCCGTGGATCCGGTACCCAGTTTGCGGTATTCGGGCGCTTGAGGGATGGCGTCACGATGGAACAGGCACGACTCGACTTGTCGCTGGTGGCCCAGCGATTGGCACAGGAGTATCCCGAATCGAACGAGGGAGTGGGGATCGTTTTCATGTCGTTCGCAGAACAGGGAATCGGTGATGAAATCGTGCCCGTTTTTGCGGCGATGCAGATCGCGACCATCTTCGTCCTGCTGATAGCATGCGCCAACGTGGCCAACCTCCTCCTCGCTCGCGCGGCGTTGCGTACCAAAGAGGCGGCGGTACGGTCCGCTTTGGGTGCCAGCCGCTGGCGGGTTACGGCCCCGTTCTTCGCCGAAGCCATAGTGCTGTCGCTCGTCGGAGCTTTGCTGGGAATCGCGATTGCAGCCGGTGGAGTCGAGATGTTCGACCGGGCGACCATGGATGTCGGGAAACCCTACTACATGGAGTTTGCGCTCGACCTGCCGATCCTCGGGTTCGTCCTGGCGATCACGGTCATGACCGCCCTGGTATCCGGCGCCGCGCCGGTCTTCCAAATCGCCAGAGCTGACGTGAACTCGATCCTCAAAGACGAAGGACGCGGCTCGTCCAGCTTCCGCGCAGGCAAATTGAGCAAGGTCCTGGTGATCGGAGAAATAGCGCTTTCGTGCGCGCTACTGGTCGGTGCTGGTCTCATGACCAGGAGCATCACGAAGCTGCGGAACTACGACTTTGCATTCGCTACGGAGAACATCTTTACCGCCCGCGTCGGACTGTTCGAGACCGACTACCCTACGCCTGAGAGCAGAGGCCGGTTCTGGCGGGATCTCAAACAGAGTCTGGAGGGGTTGCCCGGGGCTCGGTCCGTGGCGCTCACCAACGCCTTGCCGGCGGCGGGATCGGGTAGCAGGAGGTTTGCCATCGAAGGCCAGACCTACGAGACCGACCAGGACTACCCGCGCGCCCACACCGCAGACATCACTCCGGATTTCTTCGAAACATTCGACGTCGCAGTAGCACGGGGTCGCGACTTTACGCTGCAAGACGACGCCGACGCCCCTGGAGTGATTCTCGTCAATCAACGCTTCGTAGAGCGATTCTTCCCGGGTGAAGACCCAATCGGCCGCCGAATTAAAGAGGGAACATCCGAAAGCCAACAGGACTGGAAGACGATTGTCGGAGTCGTGCCGGACCTTCGGATGGAGGGTTTCGACCCCGAAGGCAGCGATCGGGGTGGGTATTACGCGCCGCTCGCGCAACGGGATGCGCGGTTCATCAGTATTGCCGTGCGACTGCCCGGCGGAGACCCCCTCGCGTTGGCAGCAGAAGTCCGCGCCGCGGTCAGGAGCGTCGACCCGGACCTGCCGATCTACTGGGTTCGCGGCATGCCGGAAATGATCCGGCAGGGAACGTGGTTCTACAACGTTTTCGGCTCGCTGTTCATCGTCTTCGGTGCCGCCGCACTGTTCATGGCCTCAATAGGACTGTACGGTGTGCTCGCGTTCTCGGTCAGCCGGAGAATCCACGAGATGGGCATTCGCATGGCGCTCGGCGCGAACGCCAAGAACGTGATCGGACTGGTATTGCGTGAAGGAATCGTGCAGCTGGGGATTGGACTCGCTATCGGTCTCCCAATGGCCTTTGGCGTTTCCAACGTCATCGGATTGGTCCTATTCGACGTAGAGCCGCGCGACCCTGTGGTGTTTGGCACGATCGTCGTGGTGATCACGTTGGTCGGGATCGTGGCAAGCCTTGTGCCCGCACACCGGGCTACCCGCGTCGACCCGATGGTGGCTTTGCGGTATGATTAGGGGATAGGGGATGGGGGATGGGTTGTAGGTAGCAGACAGTAGGTGGTAGGTTTAGTTCCACGGGGTGAGCGCAACCCCTATCCCCTATCCCCTATCACCTATCACCTAGACATGCCCCTCGCAAAAACCTTACGCCGCCTCAAAGAACACTCCGCCGAGAAGAACCCCGCCCTCGCCGAGCTGGTGGATCGCTCCACACGGGAACTGCGCGAATCGGGGATCATGGAACAGGTGCTCAAGGTAGGAAACGCGGCACCGCCGTTCGACTTACGGAACATCCGGGGGGAGTCGGTTACGTTAGTCGAGCTGCTCGAGCAAGGGCCGGTGGCCATCAGTTTCTACCGCGGAAAGTGGTGACCCTACTGCCGAGCGGAGCAGGCTGCTCTGCAACGACTTCTCCCACGCTTTACTGAGGTGGGCGCCACCCTTGTGAGCATCACGCCGCAGCTGCCCGAGCACATCGAGGCTCACATCAAAGACGAGAAATTGGATTTCGAGATCCTGTCGGACAGTGGCAACCTCGTGGCCCGCGAATACGGCCTCGTCTTCGAGATTCCAACCTACCTCAAGGAAGCTTATCTGGATTTGGGCCTCGATCTCGCCAAGTTCAACGGCGACGACTCGTGGACGCTCCCGATTCCCGCAAATTTCGTCGTGGATCAGAAGGGCACCATCGTGTACAGTGACGCCGACCCCGATTATCGCGCGCGGCCGGAGCCCGACGATATCATCGAGCTGTTGGGAGGCATTCGGAGCGACTCCTAAGGTTTTCTTCTTACGGAGAGCGTCCCAACCTTTACACGACGCTAGCATAACGCGCGCCGATCCAACGAATCAACCAACACCCTACCGCAACATGCAACAGCGCCACGCCCATGACCATCGCGACCGTCGATGCGGCATTGTACGGCAACAGGAGCGGAAGCACGAATGCCGCGAACCAAAAGCCCGCGCAGGACAGCAGCCAAATTCCAAGGGACACTGCAATGATTCCGTAGGGACGTCGATTCGCGCCACCGGTTGACCGGGCAATGCGTCGCCGCACGCCGAAAACCCCGACGATGGGAACCGCGATTCCAAACAGAAGGGCCTGGTACCGATAGGCCAAGTGAAACAAGAAAGTACGAACAACGCCCACCTGGTCGCCCCACATGTCCGCCGTGCCGAACAACGCCACGGAGGTGGAGTCGTTGCCGGCGAACTCCAGTCGGGGGACGCTGCGGATGCAGGTGGTATCGGGCACGAGTTGCGGGGCGTCGAGGAAGGCAAGATAGATCGACTGGGCGCACTCGCTGTCGCTCACCACGACATGCCCCGCATCGGGGACGACAACGAAGGTCTGGTTGGGCGCCGAGAACACACTGCGCAGCTCCGTCAGCCGCTCGACCGGCATGGTGGGGTCCATGCTGCCATGCATCATCAGCATGGGGCCGTCGTAATCGGCAAACGCGCCATCGTACGGACTGGGATCGTAGGTAGGCCAGGAATCCGCGGTGCGCGAAAACGACGCGCTCACTTCGGTGGTCATCACATAGTCTTCGAGCGCACGCTCCAGCGCCTCGGAAGGTGGAGCGTCGTCGTGCCACAACTCGGACAGGGCGACGTGCCGTTGCAGCACCGGTGAGTGCGACGCGGGCTCGGACAGTCCGTTGAGCACGCGGAACAAATGCAGAATGGCCATCTGATCCTGCCATTCACACCGACCGATCCGTTCGATGAGCGGCGGAATATACGCGAGTGGAATTCGGTCGATCATGAGACTGATGCCGAGAATCAGGCGGGTCAGACTCGCGGTGAGTCCGATTTGCCCGCAGTGACCGTCGCCTAATCTGCGCAGGACGTCCTCGGCAAACGCCTCCGGATCGGAAGTCAGATGCGCCGCGCAATCGGGATCTCGTCCACAACGAGCGAGCAGACGGCGGCCGGTTCGATCGAGTCCCGCGTCGAATTCCACGAAGCTCCAGTCGGGCGGCACGATGCCGTCGAGGATGACGCCGTCGGGCTGATTCGGAAACAGTTGCAGATACCGATTGGCAAGGAAGGTCCCGTAGGACGCTCCCATGACGAAGACGCGCTTGCCGGGCTCGCGTGTCAACTCGATCAATCGCCCGAGGTCACGTGCGGTTTCGGTCGCCGTGAGTCCGTCGAGGTCCGGCCGCGTGGCGCGTATGTGGTCAATACATGCAGCCCATTCGACGCTCGTTATCTCTCTGCCGTCGGGACTGTCAGGCGCCTCTTGATCCGGGCAGGAGAGCAGAGCCGTCCCGCCGACGCCGCGGTGGTCGGCGGTGTACAAGTCGAGGTGCGGGTCCGCCAGCACCGTCGCCAATCTTCCGAGCGACGCGCGGCCCGCATCGCCCGGTCCGCCGTCCAAAAACCACAACTGTCTTCTGCTCTCGTTCGACGCGAGTATGCGCTTCACCGCGACAATGATCGTCCGCCCGTCTGAGCGCCCGTGTAGCAGCGGCATCTCGACAAACGCGCAGTCTGCGTCCGTACCGACGGCTGCATCCCCCTCCCCCTCACACTGCACCCACAGGATCGCCGTGGTGGAGTCGCTTTGGACGATTCCAACGGCCAGGACGGCGGCGGCGATCCAACTTGTCAAGACAGCTGTCATCGTATTTCCCGGTAGTTCGATTGGATTGCCGGCCCCGCGGTCCGATATGGTCCCACGAATGCATGCTGCGTACCACGATGTGGGAACGTGATAACTTGTTGACCAATTGATGCTTACTGAACTTCCACCGCCGCTCCGAAGCCCTGGCCGCGTGTCATATCGACACGCCTGTGTCGGTTACATATACTACTCACTGCTCAGCAGTAGTTTCGTACGATCACCGAGGTGAAATATGGCCCGAACCCTGGGTGACTTCGAGAACCGGCACTAGATTGCGGGCCGACGTCGTCGCATAGCGATGACACGACTTGGATTGACCACGCACTGCGAAAGGCTGCGGAATGAGACGAGCTTCGGGTACGCTGATCTCGGCGGGGACGTTCTTGCTGGCGGCGTGTTCTGGGGGAACCCCAGAGACACTCGCCGAACGAGCCAGTTACGCCATCGGTCTCGACATGGGGAACAATGTGGAGCAGATGGGCGGAGACCTCGATCTCGACATCTTGATCCGGGGACTGCGGGACGCTCTCGGCGAACAAGAGCCGCAGATGGACCAGCAGGAGATTGCGCAGGTCATGCAGGAGTTCTTTCAACAGCTGCAGGAAGCCAACGCCGCACGGCAACAGGAGCTCATGGAAACCAATCGTCAAGAAGGAAACGCATTTCTCGCCGAGAACCGCACCAAGGCGGGAGTAGTGGAAACACCTTCGGGATTGCAGTACGAGGTTCTCACCGAGGGCAGCGGCCTGTCGCCAAGCGCCACCAACCAAGTGACGGTTCACTACGAAGGCAAACTTCTGGACGGCAATGTGTTCGACAGCTCGTACGAGCGCGGTGAGCCGGCAGTCTTCCGCGTGAGCGGCGTGATTGCCGGTTGGACCGAGGGACTCCAGCTCATGAAAGTGGGAAGCAAGTTTCGCTTCTTCATCCCGCCCAATCTCGGGTATGGCGAGAACGGCGCGGGCGAGGACATCGGACCTAATGCAACGCTCATCTTCGAGGTCGAGCTACTCGGAATCGAGCAATAGGCCGACAGCACCAACCTCGCGCGCGTCAAGACGTCTTCCCAAACATCCCGCAGATGACCGAGGACACCATCATCGTGGGGGCCGGGCCGATCGGCCTAGCCTGCGCCATCTCTGCCAAACGACGCGGAATCGACGCACTCGTGATCGACGCGGGAGCCGTGGTCGATTCGATCACGCGCTACCCCATCCGCATGACCTTCTTCACCACACCGGAACTGCTGGAGATCGGCGGACATCCGGTGGTGTGCGCGGGGCCAAAGCCGACGCGCGAGGAAAGTCTCATGTACTATCGCGGCGTCGCCCGCGCAGAGAACCTGCGCGTAAAGACCTATACCAAACTCCTCGACGCAACTCGAACCGAAGCGGGGATCGAATGCGTGGTCGAGACGCGTACTGGTTCGGACACCTTGCGATGCTCTCGCCTCGTACTCGCCACGGGCTATTTCAATCAACCGAACCGGCTGGGCGTAGCCGGCGACGACTTGCCTCACGTACGGTACTACTTCGACGAGGCACATCTCTCCTATGGTCTCGACGTCGTCGTGATCGGCGGCAAGAACTCGGCCGTGGAGGCGGCACTGCAACTGTTTCGCGCCGGAGCGCGGACCTCGCTCGTCTACCGCGGCGCCACGTTTCCGCATGGCGTCAAATACTGGCTCCGTCCCGACATCGAAAATCGTATCAAGGCTGGAGAAATCACTGGTTACCTCGGCACCGATGTCGTTCGGATCGAGGAATCATCTGTTGTCGTGCGGCAGCAGGACGGTGAAGAACGCTCGATCCCGGCCGACCGCGTGTACCCGTTGATCGGCTTCAAATGCGACGTCGAACTTTTTCGTAGGGTCGGCATCGAGATCGATCCCACCACCGGCCGTCCCGCCATCGACCTGGACACTTTGGAAACGAACGTCCCGCACGTATATATGGCAGGGAGCATCACCGCCGGGTTCAACACGTCAGAGATCTTCATCGAGAATGGCCGTTTCGACGGGGAGAAAATATTCGAGGACGATTGAGGGACCGCCGTCGACCCGTGAGGAACCGCCACCGGTCCGGACGCTATCTCACAGGGATGCCGCCGGTCGATCGCGTGGCACGGGCCGAACCAAAACGTTAATGAGTGAGTGAGATATGCTTGCTTTTCGTCCGAGATCGCTTTCCCCGTTTCCCGTCTTGGCTCTACTCGGGACCGCGACGGCGTGTGGCGGGAACTCAATCGGACCAGCCGAATTCGGGTTGCGGCATGCACGCGATCTGTGGCGGCAGGCCGCGATCCTGGACTACAGCGTCACGGTGGAACGACGCTGCGTTTGCGACGGCGCCAACCGGCCGGTGGTCGTGCAGGTCAGCGGCGGCGCGGTGGTGTCGACGACTGATGCGCAGACCGGCGATCCAATCGAGATCAGTGCGGTCGGCCCGTATCCTTCGGTCGAGGGCATGTTCGAGATCCTGCAGAATGCCGTGGACACCGACGCGCACGATATCATCGCGACGTATCAGATCGACCTCGGGTACCCGCTAGAACTCCAGATCGATTTTGACCGGGAGACGAAGGACGAGGAGTTGGGATACGTCACGTTGATGTTCGAACGACGGTAACCCCTTGGGCTGAAACCTTCCCCGCTTTGCCACGTATATGTCTTAGAAAATCAGACATATAAGCTGGCCAGATGACGACGAGAAACTATCTAGGTGAATTCGAGCAGGTGGTGCTGCTGGCCCTGATGCGGCTGGGTGAGGATGCATACGGAGTAACGATTCGCCGAGAAATCGAGAAGCGCACCGGTCGCGCCATTTCCTTGGGCGCTATCTATCCGACACTTAACCGCTTGGAAGACAAGGGTTTAGTGTCGTCCTTCATGGGCGAGCCCAGCGCCATCCGCGGTGGACGGGCGAAGCGCCATTTCATCCTCGAAGCGGCAGGCCTCGCAGCTCTCCACCGATCGCGGGACATGTTGGCGTCGCTCTGGCAGGGACATGGCCACGAGGTCGATCCAAATCCCGGAGCGGCACGGTGACCCCCTGGCCTTCCCGACCCACCCCGACCCCCCGAGCACCCCGAATCCCGCGGCTGGTGCTGGCCGCTCTCGACGCGGTCGAGCGGGACTCCTTGGCAGGCGATCTCGAGGAGGAGTACGTCGAGCACATCCTGCCACGGCGTGGGCCGGTGCGCGCCCGCCTGTGGTTCTGGAAACATGTGGTGCAGTCCCTGACCGTTGGGAGCGTCAAGACAGCCTTGATCCGTAACGGCCCCGGCGCGCGCCGGCCCCTCATACACCCCGACCGCGGAACACCCCGGAGAGAACATATGAACACGTTGATTAACGACATTCGCTTCGGCACACGCATGTTGTTCAAGACCCCGGGTCTGTCCCTAGTCGCCATTCTGACGATCGCCCTCGGCGTGGGTGCAACCACACACATGTTCAGCGTCGTGTACGGCACTGTGTTTCGTGGGCTTCCGTTCGAGGGCGGTGATCGCCTCATGCACCTCTCCGGAACCCTCATCGAGGATGGGCTGACGGGGCGCCGCGTCACGATACACGATTACCGGGACTGGCGCGACCGACAGACCGCCTTTGTGGACCTCGCGGCGTTCTACAACGGCACGGTGAACTTGGCTGATGCCGACGCCGCTCCAGAACGTTACCAGGGCACGTTCGTCACCGCGAACCTTTTTTCAGAAGTAGGCATTCAACCGCTCCTCGGTCGCGTCATCCGCGAAGACGAAGAAGCGGGAAATACTCCACCCGTGATCGTAATCGGCTACGACTTGTGGCAGACCCGGTACGGGGCGGACCCCGACATCATCGGGAAGACCGTACGCGCCAACGGAAGGACCACCACCGTGGTTGGGGTCATGCCCGATGGCTTCAAGTTCCCATTTGACAACGACGTGTGGCTGCCCCTCGGGATCGACCGGGATCGCCTGCAACGCGGCGACGGCCCAACTTTCAGCGTCATCGGTAGGTTGCAAGAGACGGCAACGCTGGATCAGGCGCGGGCTCAAATGTCGGGCATCGCGGCTGGTCTGGCGGCCGAATTCCCCGCAACGAACGACAATGTCGGCGTGTTCGCTCACCCGTACGTCGAAGAGATCATGCCGCCGCAAATAACCGCCATTCTCTACATCATGCTCGGCGCTGTGTTCGGAGTGTTGCTCATCGCCTGCGCCAACGTGGCGAACTTGTTGCTGGCTCGGGCCGTGATCCGCAGCAAAGAAGTGGCAATCCGATCGGCCTTGGGCGCAAGCAGGTCGCGCCTGATCCGACAGCTCCTGGTGGAGGCGGCGATCCTCGCGATCACCGGTGGGTTCGTTGGCATCGCCTTGGGCTACGTCGCAACCGACGTGTTCAACGCCGCCATCCTCGACATCCAAAAACCATATTGGATCGACATCAGATTGGACACACCGGTGCTGTTCTTCGCCCTTGGCATCACCATGCTGGCCAGTTTGGTGTCGGGCACAGTCCCGGCCTTCAAAGCCACGGGAGCGGACATCCAGCAAATTCTGAACGATGAGACCAGGGGATCGTCGAGCTTCCGGATGGGGCGCTTCAGCACAGGTCTCGTGATCGGTGAGATCGCCCTCTCGTGCGCATTGCTCGTGGCAGCCGGTTTCATGATCAAGAGTGTGGTGAACCTCAGAACGCTCGACATGGGATTTGAAACGGCGGGGGTGTTCACCGCGCGGATAGGTCTCTTCGAAGCGGATTATCCGGACGACGACAGCAAACTGCAGTTCTACGACCGCCTGCTTCGAGAGCTCGGCGGACTTCCCGGCGTGCAGTCGGCCTCACTGATGTCGAACGTTCCCGGTACGGGCGCCGGGCAGTGGTGGTTTGGAGTCGAGGGTTCCACGTACGAATCCGACCAGGACTACCCATTCGCTTTTCGCAAGACGATCACACCACAGTTCTTCCAAACCTATGACGTGAACATCCTCGAGGGCCGAAGTTTTTCGGTGCAGGATCGCGAGGGGAGCCTGCCCGCCGTGATCGTCAATGAAAGCTTCGCACGCAAGTACTTCCCGGAGCGACCGGCATTGGGTAGCCGGGTGCGACTGGGACGCTCGACGTCCGAGAATGCGTGGATGACCGTCGTGGGCATCGTTCCGGATCTGCACGTCGGCGGTGGAGTTGGCGGGCTCGGCAGCAGCGGCGACGCGCAGGAGCAATTTTATACCCCGCTCGCCCAGAACGTCGGCGGCTTCATGAGCATGGCCATCAAGACGCCGGGAGATCCACTGTTGATCGCCTCGGCCGTTCGCGAGGTGGTGTCGACCCTCGACCCCAACCTTCCGATCTACAATGCGGATTCGATGGACGGCGCAATCGAGACCGCTACCTGGGCGTTTGGGTTGTTTGGATCGCTGTTCATGATCTTTGGCGGTATCGCATTGTTCATGGCCGCCGTCGGGCTCTACGGCGTCATGGCCTTCTCGGTCAGCCGCCGGACTCAGGAGATGGGGATTCGCATGGCACTCGGGGCACACGGAACGCAGATCATGCGACTCGTACTCAAGAGAGGCATGCTCCAGCTCGCCGTGGGCATGACGTTGGGACTGGCCATCGGCGCCGCCATGAGCCGGCCGCTGCAGGTTGCGCTGTTCGACGTCAATCCCAACGACCTCTCCGTATACGGTGCCATCATCGTGACGCTTGCCACCGCCGGCTTGCTAGCGTGCATCATCCCCGCGCGGCGGGCGACGCGGGTCGAGCTGGTCGATGCCCTGAGGCCGCAGTAGGCCGCAACGCAAGCGCCCAGGACGGCAGTCCGTCCACAACCCGGGTTGGCGCCGCCGGATGGTCAATTCAAGGGATCGGGTACCGGTGACGCCGCACCGCCGATTCCCAGCCGCTGTACGACAAATCAAGTCACCCCAACCACTTACGTAGCGACGCCGATCGGGAAGTTGCCGCGTGCGGACGCCAGGTCATTCGGGCCTGTTTTCGTGTGCGCCAGCTCACCGCCCGGGAGGTGACCTCGGTCGTATTCGTTTCAAGTCCCAAGGCCGGTTTCATCAACAGTCCCCGATCGATGACCCAACGAAAGAACCGCACCTCTCTACGACACGCGACGAGGCCGTCACGGCCCGGCGCACAACACTGGACCCGTCATGCCACCCCGCTCGGGGCCTTGCGGCGCAACCCGGACGACACCGCGCAGGGTGACGCGCAGCTGCCTCGAGGCCATCCCACCGATTTTCCGCTGCGTCTCATCAAACGTGCCGGGCCGGCAATCACGCCTGCGTTCCCAGCCACCCGTGGGAGCGACGTGTTCATCGCAACCTTCAAGACGCTCGCTCAGGCTCTGGAAGCCAAGGATCCATACACGGCGGGTCACTCGTTTCGGGTGAGCGCGTATGCCCGAGCCCTCTCGCGCGAACTCGGCCTTTCGGAAGGTGAGGTGACCGAGATCGGTTTGGCGGCCGAGTTGCACGACATCGGAAAGATCGGTGTCCCGGAACGGCTGCTGAACAAACGCACGGCGTTGCTCCCATCCGAGTACGCGCGGATAATGGAGCACACCGTAGAGGGTGAGCGTATTCTCAAGCCTTTGTTTCAGGGTCACCCCATCGTACTCGGCATCGTACGCTGGCATCACGAGCGGATGGATGGACGGGGCCTCCCCGACGGCATCCGCGGTGAGGAGATCCCTCTGCCGGCCAGAATCGTCTCGGTGGCAGACGCCTTCGACGCGATGACGAGCACACGGTGGTATCGGCCGGCACGCTCTGCTCGTTTCGCGTTGGACGAACTAAAGCGAAAGGCCGGCACGCAATTCGACGCCCAATGCGCGAGCGCCTTCGCATCGACCTTCCCCACCGGTCTCTGCGACACCCGCCCGAGCAAAGAAGTGCGGGCCATCGTCTACGGCCGCAGAGGGGCGTTGGGGGTGGCAAGCGGATGGTGAACTAGGTGTCAGGTTTCCGGTTCCGGGTTCCGGGTTTCCGCGACCCTCTCCGTTGGCGTCCACCCACCCCCTGACACCCACCCCCTGACACCTGACACCCAACACCTGACACCTAAACACCCCCGACAAACCGCCACGTTTGCGAGTGGTCACATTCCTTCATAGGTTGTTGCGGTCCTCGCCAGCATCTGTGTCAGCGGGCCGATCTGCAACACACAGCAAACTACATGCGTAGTAGCGTCAAAGAGTAGCGACATACCTTCCACCTTCCAACAAGCGTCTCAATGAAATCGATCTTTCTCACCGCGACCGCGCTGTTTCTGGGATTGTGTCTGGGAACTGAGCCGTCACTCGCACAGGAAACCGAGAACGGGGCTCTTCGCGTGTTTCTCGACTGCCGGTTCTGCGACAACGACCACTTCAGGCGCGAAGTGCCATTCGTCAACTACGTGCGAGACCGCCAGGACGCTCAGGTCCACGTGCTGGCCACATTCCAAGAGACGGGCGCCGGAACTGAGTTTGCATTCACATTCATCGGGCTGGAGGATTTTGCCGGTCGGGAAGACACGCTACGGTACAACGCTAGCAACACGGATACGAACGCCGAGATGCGCGACGGCCTGGTACGCATTTTCTTGATGGGCCTGATTCCCTACATCGCCGGGACGCCCGTGGCAAACCGGCTCCAAATCTCCTATGACGCTCCAGCCGGCGTCGAACAAACGGCAGCCCAACCCGAAGACGACCCATGGAATTTCTGGGTCTTCCGAGTCTCTGCGGGAGGAAATGCCCGAGGCGAGAGCCGCCAAAGATCAAACTCCTTCAACGGCCGGCTCTCCGCCAACCGCGTCACCGAAGATTGGAAGATCGAACTGCGGGCGCGCGGGCGGGTGAGCCGGGACGAGTTCGAGGTGAGCGACACGGTGACGATTGTCAATAACTCACACAACTACAGCTTCGAGGGTGGGATCGTCCGGAGTCTCGGGATCGAGCATTGGGCGGCGGGCGTGGGGGCGGAAGCGACGGCGTCGACGTTCGTCAACCAGGACTTCGTGACGCGTGTTGCCGGTATCCTCGAATACAGTGTCTTCCCCTATTCTGAATCGACGCGGCGCCGGCTCACGATCCTGTACCGAGTAGGGGTTGCGCGGTTCAATTACGAAGAGATCACCATATTTGGTGTCACCGAAGAAACGAGGATGGAGCATGCTCTGGAGGTATCGTACCGCGTCCGCCAACCGTGGGGCGACATCAATGCCAACCTGGAAGGCGAGACCTTCCTGAGCGACTTCAGCCAGCACCGGCTCGAGTTGGGAGGCGGATTCAACATTCGCATCATCCGAGGGCTCCGCTTCAATTCGTTTGGCAGCATCGCGAGAATCAAAGACCAGATCTTCCTTCCCGGTGCGGGTATTCCCGAAGAGGAGATCTTGCTGCGGCGCCGGCAACTCGGCACCGACTTCCGCTTTTTCGTGAATTTCGGGTTCAGTTACACGTTCGGGTCCATCTTCAACAACGTCGTGAACCCCAGGATCGACTAGGGCAGTGAGTTGTGAGTGGACAGTGGTGAGTCGTGAAGGGCCAAAGCCCAAGGCCCAAGGCTAACAGCTCAAAGCTCGTGGCTCGTAGCTCGCAGCTCAATCACCTCCGCCGCACCGTCACCCCACCGTTCGTCGTAACGACGCGGATCAACGCACCCCCTCCATTTAGCTCGGTGCGGATTCGACGCCGGTTGATGCGGCCCTGCACGACGATCGGGAAATCGATACGAAACCCGCCATTGGTCGTACCGGTCTCGAGGTCCGCACGGTAATCCGCCGGCAGATAGAGGGTCACGCCACCGTTGGTGGACTGCACATCGAGCCCTCGCCCTTCCCATTCTTCTCCCTCCAACTCGATGCGGATGCCACCGTTAGTCGTGCTACCCCTAACGTCACCGCTCACGCCTTCCAAAGCGATACCACCGTTCGCGGTGCGGAAATCCATGTTGCCGTGCACGTCGGTTATGCTGATTCCGCCATTCCTCGCTTCGAGCGAGAGATTCGATTGGTACGGCACCATGACCTCGAAGCTCACAGACCAACCACCGTTCCTCCGGCGGTTCCGACGACGCGGGCCATCCGCCCTAATCTCGCGACCGCCTGTGATGATCTCGATGTCCGAGACGATGTCTTCAGGATCCTCGCGGTCCGACCACGCCTGCACTTTGGCCCGCACGAGTATCTCGTTCCGGTCCCAACCCACAATTTCGATTCCGCCGTTGGATCCGCCGTCGATGTTGACCATGTCGCGTTCGGCGAGCGTAAACTCGCGGACCTCACAAAACCGATCCGCGCCGCGATTTCCGCGCCGATTGCCGTCGTCGCACCATTCGTCGTTGGGATCTCCCCGTTGCTGACCGGCCACGGCTGACGGCGCGAACATACCCACCGTCGCTACCGCGGCGATGATGCCAAGCGTGCGATTCATATCCTCTCGTCTCCCAAAGGGTGGGACTCCGTACATAGGTTTAGATAGCACAAACCGGTCGATGGTTGAAGCACCTCCATCGCTCACTTTTGGAGTGCGGACATTTTGGCGTAAGTTGTTACTGTACAACATCTGATGATCACACTTATCGCGGGTTGAGAACGGTGTGCTCGATGCGACTCACGGCCCTCCCCCCGGCCCTGCGCAAGCCGCCGACGGCGTGAACCCCGCCACCCCACCCTCGCCTGGATTCCCAAGAGCCGAATTGCGAGATTATTCGGTCTTCCACAACCGAGGTGACCAGTGACGAGCAGTGCCGCCGCCCGCCCTCTGACCAGCGCGCCCCCGCGCCGGGTGGCGGCGGAATCGGCGGTGCCCTGGTATCTGTGGGCGGTCGTTTTCGCCTCCACCAGCGTGGTGATCGGTGTGATCTGGGATATCTCTTGGCATCGCACCATTGGACGCGACACGTTCTTCACACCTGCGCACATGGCCATCTACGTCGGGGGCCTCGTGGCAGGCCTGTCGTGTGGCGGGCTCGTTTTGAAAACGACGTTCGCCGGCTCACCCGACGAGAAGGCCCGAGGCGTTCGGTTCTGGGGATTTGACGGGCCACTCGGCGCGTGGGTCTGCATCTGGGGATCGTTCGCCATGATCGTGTCCGGCCCGTTCGACGACTGGTGGCACAACGCCTACGGCCTCGACGTCGAAATTCTCAGCCCGCCCCACACGCTGTTGGCAACCGGCATCATCGCCATTCAGATCGGGGCCATGCTCATGGTGCTCGCGCGTCAAAACGGAGGCGGACGCCAAGCGCGTAGCCTACAGCTCCTTTTCGGGTACGCTGCGGGTGCCCTCGTGTTGATGATGGCCGTGATGGCCACGGAGTACATCGGCTTCGCCAACCACTGGCGCAGTTCCTCGTTCTACGCAGTCAGCGCGGGGATCTTCCCCGTGTTCTTGGTCGCGGCGTCGCGGGCATCGCTGATGCGGTGGGGAGCAACCATGGCAGCCGGTGCGTACATGGGTGTGACCATCCTCATGATCTGGATCCTGCAGTTGTTTCCCGCGTCGGCCATGTTGGGTCCCATCTACAACCCCGTCGACCACATGGTCCCGCCGGGCTTTCCGCTGCTATTGGTGCTGCCGGCTTTGGCCATCGATGTCTTCGTGCAAAGACTCGAGCGCGATCCTTCCCCGACCAAGCAATGGAGAGCCACACTTGCTATTGGGGCCGCGTTTTTCTCGGTGTTGCTGCTCGCTCACTGGCTCTTCGCGGAATTTCTTCTCTCACCGGCCGCGCGAAACTTCGTTTTCGGCGCGGATCAATGGGACTACAGCTCGAGGCTGGGCGATTGGCAGTACGACTATTGGGGCACCACCGCGTCCGTGGGCCCGCTGATCGTCGCGCTGCTCATTGCGATGGGGTCCACACGTCTCGGGCTGTGGTGGGGCAACTGGATGGTGCGGGTGAGGCGATGAAAGTACCCCCTCTCCACCTCTCCCCACGGCCGCCCGCGGTCACACAAAGGATGATCCCGCGAACGACGCGTACGCTGCGGATTCTCATCGTTTTCGCGATCGCACTCATCACCGCAGCCCACGTTGGAAGTTCCAACGTGCACTACGAGGGTTCGGCCGGACCCTACGGCATCCGGGTGTTGATTCGCACGCCGGGTGTCATTCCGGGTTTGGCACAAATAACGGTGCGCATAACCGACGGTACGGATGTCAGGCACGTAACCGTGCGGCCGGTGAGATCGGATGCTGGGTTGGAGGGAGCACCGCCTGCCGATACGGCCTTAGGCGTGGAGGGCGACGCCAATCTCTACAGCGCAGAGCTATGGCTCATGCGGTTTGGATCGTACAGCGTACACGTGACGGTTTCAGGCGAGCGGGGCACGGGCACGGCGTTTGTGCCCGTGGTGGCCGTCGCGGAGCGGCGCATCGCCATGAGCGTGCCGATGGCCATCGGCCTCGTCGGAGCCGGTTTGTTCTTATTCGTCGGGGTGCTGACGATCTTCGGAGCCGCGGCCCGAGAGAGCGTGTTGCCTCCCGGCGAAACGCCCGACGCCAAGCGCGTCCGACGCGGCAAGGTAGCGATGGTGGGAGGCGGCGTGGTGGTGGCGTTGGTGGTGATGGGCGGGATGAGCTGGTGGAACGACTTGGACGCCGCCTACCAGAGGCGCATCTTCCAACCACTGCATACGTCCGCCCGCTTTGCGGCTGCTTCAGGCCGTATCGTCTTGACGCTCACCATCGACGATCCGGCATGGCTCGGTAGAAGCTGGACACCGCTGATCCCGGACCACGGCAAGTTGATGCACATGTTCCTGGTGAAGCACGATGACTTGGCGGCGTTCGCCCATCTTCATCCGGTGTCGACCGACTCGAACACGTTCGCGGTGGCTTTCCCCCGCCTGCCGGCCGGCAACTATCGTGTCTACGCCGATATCGTGCACGAAAGCGGCTTCACCCAAACCCTCACCAACCTGGTCAACTTGCCACCGGTGCTAGCGACCCAGAGCCTCGATCTCACGGTGCCACCTCGTGACCCCGACGACTCGTGGACGATGACGCAGCCGTTCGGAGCTGCAAGCACCCGTGCCATGTCGCTGCCGAGCGGCCGAACAATTACCTGGGAACGAAAGGACGACTCGTTCGTCGTCGATGAGGACATGACGATGCGGTTCGTCGTTCGCAATGCGGACGGAACCCCAGCCGCTCTGGAGCCGTACTTGGGCATGATGAGCCACGCCGCCGTCACGCTGGACGATGGGTCTGTGTTCATCCATCTGCACCCAGCAGGGACGTTCAACATGGCGGCCAAGGCCCGGTTCGAGCGGGTGGAAGGGACCGCCTCCGAGCAAGCCGCGGATTCCTCCATGGCAATGCCCAGGTCTGGGGTCGAGGAGAACGTTGTGACATTCCCCTTCGCGTTTCCGAAACCGGGCAGCTACCGAGTCTGGGTCCAGACGAAGGTAGCGGGCGAGGTCGAGACGGGGGTGTGGGATGTCGAGGTAACGGACCGGAGATAAGGTCACCGCCCTCCCCAAGAAGCCTACGGTCTCTCGACTATCGATCCTTGTCCATCGTTGACGCGCGGCGGCGCACGAACGGTCTCAGGACTCTGAACAGCAGCCTGCTGCGCAGGAACACAGCAAGCAACCGATAACGCAACCCCGCCACACAAACCACTTCGCCTCGCGCAAGTTTTTTGAGCGAGATGTCTACGACGTCGCTCGCCGTCATCCACATCCACCGCGGCACGCTGTCGCGGCGCCAATCCGCAAAATCCTCGCGGTCATGAAAGTCCGTCACCGTGTATCCGGGACAGAGCGCCTGAACCCTCACACCGTGCCGTCGCACCTCCAATGCCAGCGACTCTGAAAACGAGTTGAGGAACGCCTTGGTCGCACAATACAAGGTGTTGCCTGGAGACCTGATGAACCCTGCGATAGACGATACGTTTATGATTGCGCCGCTGCCGGCCTTTGTCATGGCCGGAAGTGCTGCGTGGGTCAGGCGAACGGACGCCTCCACATGCACCCGAAGCATCGCCAATTGTTTCGCGCGTTCGATGGACGCGAAGCGCCCGGTTGTGCCGAAGCCCGCGTTGTTGACGAGATAGTCCAAGGGACCACGTTCCTCGATGAGTTTCTCCAGACGCTCGAGTTGCTCTTCATCACTCAAGTCGGCGATCTGCACGTCCACGTCCACTCCGTATCGCTGCCGTACCTCATGCGCGACCGCGTCCAGCCGCTCTCTTCGACGCCCAACCATTACGATCCCGTGTCCACGCGCGGCCAACTTTCGGACAAATTCGGCGCCGATACCGCTGGATGCCCCGGTCACGAATGCGGGCCTCTTGGCACGAGAATCGGGCGCGGGTGGTGAGGAATTGGACATAGTTGTTTCCGAGTGAGGTTCGTTGATTGTGTTGGATGCCGGTAGAACTCTGGACGCTCACCGCCGAACCATAAGGTGAACCCAACGGCCACCTACACACCACTCCCCATTTCTTGGCGATGGCTCCGCACTACGATGACTACCCCCGAAACGATGATCCCCGCCGCGACCATCACGCGGGAGTTGAGCGGCTCGGCTGCCAGCATCCACCCGAGTATGACCGCCACGATCGGGTTGACGTACGCATAGGTGGAAGCACGGGCGAGCGTCGTGTTCTTGAGGAGCCACAAATACGCCGTAAATCCAATCAAGGCCCCGAACACGACGAGATACGCCAGCGCGAACCATGACCTCAGCGTGATGGCAGCTACGTCCAACCGCGCCCACTCGCCCGTGAATGTGCCAGCTACCACGAGCAACACGCCACCTGTCAACATCATCATGGCCGTGGCGACGAACGACGATTCGTGGGCGGGAGCCTGGCGCGACACCACCGACCCTGCCGCCCACGCGAGCGCCGCGAACACGAGCACGGTGGCGCCCACCAAATCGACCTCGAACGCAGCACCGAACAGACCCGCTGGGGTAATCAACACCGCGACACCGGCGAATCCCAACGCCAAGCCGACCACCTCGCCACGCAATGGCCGCTCCCCGCCCGGTCGCACCCAATCGATCAACACGATCCATAGGGGTTCTGTGGCCACCAGGAGCGCGGCCTGACCCGATGGTACCGTCTGCTCTGCCCATACCACCCCCCCGTTCCCACCAAGCAGCAGCAACGCGCCCACGACCGCTGCCCACAGCCACTGGCGGACGGTCGGCCTTGACGCCCCGCGCAGTCGAACGAGCCAGTACATCACCGCGCCCGCCAACAGGAAACGAAATCCCGCCATGAGGAAGGGCGGGATGGTCTCGATGGCGAACCGGATCGCCAGGTACGTCGATCCCCAGATCAAGTAGACGGCAGCGAATGCCGTCAGCAGCCGCATGCGAGATTTCGGCATGGGGCGAAGTGTATGTGGCGTGGTTCGTGATGGCTATCCGATTGTTGCGGATGATTTTCGGCGTTTGGTGGCAGGGTACCGGCGTCAGCGGGCGGTGGTGTGCCTCCGAAACCGGGGCAGCTCCAATCCCCAATCGCCTCACCCATGAAACCCCGCCTTCCCTCAACCGTATTTCTCTATATAGGATATAGATCAGGAATACGGTCCTCAAACAGGCTATTTCCCATGATTTTTCGCACCTTATCCCGGTTAATCATCTTAGTTATCGGCGTGGTGGTACTGGCAGAACTGGTATCCAAGGAACAACCAAAAGAGTCCAAACCCGACGGCGAGCCGGAGGACGCGGAGGCCGAAGCCGAAACGGACGACGACGACGAGCAATCGGGATAGGGGATAGGGAGTAGGGGATAGCAGATATGGTTGGCTGACAGCCCGCAGATCACCTTTCTATCCCCTATCCCCATGGTTGGGCGGCGGGGGGCAGCCCAGGCGTCAGCGGTACAACAGGTAAGGCTCTGCCAGTTCATCGAACTCGTCGAGATCGGCACGGACCGGCGCCATGATCTCCGTAGGCGTCTGGTTCTCGTCGATGGCGAGTCGCAAACGGTCGCTTCCCCAGAGCATGTCTATTGGGATCTTTTCGGTCTCATACTCGTATGGTGGAGGCCGCCATGCAAAATCGTCGGGACAGAGGTCCTTGACGACCCGCAGAATGGACACTGCCGCCTCGACCGGCCGGAACGCGTCCCGGTCGGTGACGTGCACCTGAGCCCCACCACACAACTCGCCTGCGTGTTTCTGGAACGCGGGCTCGAAGTGACACGGCCGGAAGGTCACGCCAGGCAGAGCCAGCCGATCCAGGGTCCTCGTGAGTGCGTAGGGATCCACGTATGGCGCACCGAACAACTCGAACGGCCTCGTGGTCCCCCGTCCTTCCGACAGATTCGTTCCCTCGAGCAGCACCATCCCCGGGTACACCGTACACGAGTCGAGCGTGGGGAGATTTGGGCTGGGCTGTACGAACGGGAGGCCCGTCCCGTCGAACCAGCTCCGATCGGCCCACCCTTCACATGGGATCACATCCAGGTCACACCCGATGCCGAATCGATCGTTGGCCATCCGCGCGATCTCACCCACCGTCAACCCGTGGCGCAACGGGAGCGAGTGAAGACCGACGAACGACTCAAACCCTGCGACTAATATCGGCCCTTCCCGAGTGAACCCGTTGATGGGGTTGGGCCGGTCGAGCACCACGAACGTCACCCCGGCATCCCGACACGCCTCCATCGCCAACGTCATGGTCCACACAAACGTGTAGATCCGCACGCCGACATCCTGCAGATCGAACAGCAGCGCGTCGAGACCGTCCAACATCTCCGCCGTGGGCTTCCGCACGTCACCGTAGAGAGAGTGGACCGGAATGCCGAGTCTCGGATCGATGAACGGCGAACTCTCGATCATGTTGTCCTGCTTTTCGCCCCGCATCCCGTGCTGCGGGCCGAACAACGCCATGAGATTGAAGCCGACTGCGCGCACGACGTCCGCCGCCGCGGTAAGCTCTGGGGTAACCGACGCGGGGTGCGCTATCAGCCCGAGCTTCGCGCCACGCAATTTGGGACGCACGCCGGCAAGCAGCTGGGTGAGTCCGGTCCGCACAACCGGTATCCTCACGTGCGGTACCTCGACCGTGCCGCGCCAGCCACCCGTAGCCTGCGTGGTTCAAACACGCAACTAGCCGTTACCCTTCCGCACGAGCTGTTCGAGCGCCGTCACCACCAGGTCGAGTTCGTCCAGCAAGCGGTTCGGATCGCCGTCGCGATACACGTCAACGAGACTCCGGTAGTACCACAGTACCTCGTCGCGCGACGCACTGAACCGGTTCCACACCACGTCGCCGATTTGTCGAAAGTCTGCCAGGATCGACCGCGTGTTGTGTAGCTTGTCCGCCAGCGATACTCGGCGCGCTTCCGCCGAGTGCGTGCGGGCCCGAGCGATGTATTCTCTCTTGCGCTCGATCCATGGACGCTTGGGATGCTCCATCGCGTCCGTGCACGCTTCCACGATGGCGAGCACCCGTTCGCCGAATTTTCGCCTGATTTCTTTGGCGGTTTTGCCGTCGCGTGGTTGGTCCTCGATGGCATCGTGCAGCAGTGCAGCGATGGCTTGATCCTCGTCGCCCCCATCCTCCAGCACCAGCGAGCAGACCGCCAACAGGTGAGTTATGTACGGGACGTCCGTGCCTTTGCGAACCTGCGGAGCATGCAGACCTGTGGCATAGCCAAGCGCATCCTGAAACCGCGCCGAGAGGAGCGGCGGGTTAGCGGAGCGTTTGCGGAACATGGGAGTGTAAGCTATCAGCTGTCACGGAATCGCCTTTGTCCCCAACGTATCGTTGTGCCGCGCGAGAAACCTGCGTAGGTAGGTACCGATCCGGCCCGCGCCTTCAAACCCCGCAGCGAGCGCCGCTTCCTCGCGTAACTCCACCGGGATATCCACGCTCTCGGCGTAGTGCTTGAGGTCCCGGTAGAACCCCAGCGTGAACGAGTCCCACGAACCGCCGAGCGTCTTCGTGAAGATCAGGTTTTGGGGACGGCCGATGCGGCGTAAGTAATCGTTCTCCATCACGCGTTCGTTCAACAGGCGGTCCGCCTCACCGGGGAGCGCGACGAACATCTCGATGTGAAAATACCCGGCGTTGTCATAGCCCCGTTGGAATTCCGCAGCCGGTACACCATTGAAGAAAGTGTCCTCCCTCCACGCCACGATTTCCTGGAGTCGCTCCTCGAATTGGTGCTCACTCATGCCGGCCGATTCCCCCGCCCGCACGCGCCGTGCGACACGGTCGGCGGCATAGTACTCGCTCATGCTCCCCACCTGGAAGATGAGCATGAGGTCCCAGTGGTCCCCTTGGCTGTGGCGAATGATCGCGGGACGGGCATTGCCCGCGGCGTCGTACACGGGCATGCGTTCGCGATACGCGTCGATCACATCGAGTAAGCGGCCGGGTGCGGCGCGAATGAGTGTGACCCGATAGAGGGATGCGTCGTCCTGCACGGGCGCGGCGACAGTGAGGAGCACTGTGATGAGAATCGGGTTCATGGCGTGTGGTTTCTCATAGCTCATCGAAAAGCGGAAGCTCGCATGAAAGTGACCGGAACGGGCCGTCATGGGAAGGACCCATCAACCGACAATACTATCCGCGCCCGCCCAGTGCGGCATTGGTACCCCCACGGTCGTACCATCCCGGCCTCACTACGGGGGAGGAGGAACGTGGGACGGTCTGCGGTGTTAATATTCAAGCGTACTACCGACCGCGAGGTGGACCTGAACAGCAGCCCCTCAGTCCTGGCTTGGTTGTCGATCGTACCGGTGTCGATGACCGGCTGCATCACGGAAGCCGTGACCGTGTCAGCACCCGCCACGGAGTTTGCGTTGGTAACGGCCGGCACGGGGCATGCCTGTGGACTCACCACTGGGGGCGTCATAGCCTGCTGGTCGGTCGCAGATCCCAGGCCCGTCGTCGTCGCCGACGCGGTGCCGTTTTCCTCCACCAGCACCGCCACCTTCCACACCTGCGGTATCGCGACGGACGGCACCGCCTTTTGCTGGGGCCAGAACACGTACGGTCAACTGGGTACGCTGGCCGACGCCGAAACCTGCGGCGGCTTCCCCTGCACCACGATACCAATCCGGGTACACACCGATCTCCTCTTCACGACCCTGGAGGTGGGAGGCCTCCACACGTGCGGCCTCGACACGGACGGGTTCGCTCACTGTTGGGGCTCCAACTCCTTCGGGCAGTTGGGCGCCATATCGGACTTCGTGTGCTTCGCAGGGAGCACCGATGGTGGCCTCCCTTGCAGCCCGGAGCCGCTGCCGGTCGCCGGTGGGTTGACCTTCACCGCACTCAGCGTAGGCGCCATCCATGCGTGCGGCCTCACGGCATCGGGCCAGGTGTATTGCTGGGGCAGCGGTGCGTTCGGCCGCCTGGGCAACGGCGACGTCGAAACCAGCGTGGTGCCAGTCGAAGTAGCGGGCAACCTCGCGTTTCGTCAGATCAGCGCGGGTGGCGCCCATAGTTGCGGAATCACGACGTCGGAAGACGTGTACTGCTGGGGGTCCAACAGCGAACTCCAACTCGGCAGCATCGCAAACAATCGGCTGCAACCCTGCGGCCGGCTCCCTGACCGCTGCGTGCTCGAGCCAGTACTTGTGAAAACCGACCTCCGCTTCCAGACGGTGACCGCCGCAGTGGGCGGACACACGTGCGGTGTCACCACCGACGGAGCGGTGTACTGTTGGGGACTGAATGAATACGGCGAATTGCTCCTGCCCAACAAACTGCGGTCAGCCGAGCCAGTGCGTATTCCCGTCGAGGGCGAGTTCACGCAGATCAGCGGCGGGTCGTTCAACACGTGTGGCATCACCACGGAATTTGCAGCCGTCTGCTGGCCGGACCTATCGCCGCTGGCTAACTGGGTGGTGCCCGCGGACCGCTGACCGAGACCCGCTGGCACGGCACAACGAGGTCTTCTCGCTACCAACACCCCGACGTCTGGAGCTTCGGCATTTTGTCAGCCGACGATCTCCGGCATATCCGCCTGTCGTTCACACTGTCGCACACGGTTGACACGCTGGCGAACGGGATCGACCGATCGAGGAAATGTCGCCATCGGTGCCTACGAATGCCCACCGCTGTGACCGGTGCCACAGAAACAAAGCCTCTGCGTGGGTATTGTTTTCATGACGAGGAACGCACCCTCGAGGTGTAGCCACGCGTTAGCAGCAAACCCGTGCGGCTGCCAAGCGTGGCATATCAAACAGTGATTGACTTTTATCCGGTTTCTTGTAACTAGGATCCGCCGATGACCACACTGAAATACGAGATGGAGAGCCGACGACAACCATGAACTAGCCTGCGACTGGAGGGAGGGATCGACCGATGATGATTTCGCCCATGATCCACAAGATGCTCCGCCGTGAGGACCTGCGCTGTCTGGTGACGGAAATCGCCAGCACGGACCCCGCCGAGGCCTACCCCGCCGCCAAAGCTCTGGAGTCGGGAATGGTACATACGTTACTGGACTCTCCAATCGCACTCGAAGCCGTACGTGGTCGCGGCGGTGCCCCCGCTCCACTCCCACTCGCTCTCCTTTGGTACGTGCCGATCCGCGCGGCGCTATGCGCACGGGGAGAGCGCGATATCGACTTGGCCGACTACACTGCGTCGCTCGCTTTGGTCTTCCTCCCTTCGCGGGCCAACCGCCAAGTCGCTCACGGCGAGAACACGATCGCCGCGTGGAAGCGTTCCCTCGACGCCCTGCCCGCCGACTCGGTCGCGCGTGGGGAACGTGCCGGGTATTGCGGAAGCCTTGCTTTGTGGTGGGCTGGTCTATTTCCACAATGGGTCGCACGCGGTGCACACGGCCCGGGAATGATTGCAGCATATGTCGATTTTGCGGCCGGAGCGCTCGCAGTCGCGGCACGCACGCTCCAACGCACCGCTCCCAACACTGCCGGTGTCTACGCCGCAGCGGCTGGTCGCGCGGCCCTGTTACGTGAGGCACTCGACGAAGCAGGACGCGACTACTTGGGTCGCGACGCTCACACGGCCACCGCACGGCTGGAGCGCTACCTCGCACGCCTCAAACCGGCGACCCACCCCAACGATCTCTCCGGCTGAGTTTCGGGACCGACGTCCGAAGCCGTCTGCCGACCGGCAGGGTGGCGATGGGCTCGGTTTCCACCCACCTTAGCAGGCGTGTTGACAGCCTTTGCCGAGTGTGACGACATCGACTTCGCGTATCCCACGCGACGCCTCTACTACGATGCGGCTGAAGGCAAAACCAGGCGCCCACGAGCGCAGAGCTTCCCTTCTCCACTCCCCCCCCACCCCTCTACACCCTTGACCACCCCCGGAGCCCGAAGATGACATTCGTCCAGTTCGACCTCGAACGATGGCAGAGCGTATGGGAACACCGCGTCCGCTTCAATCTCTCCGAAAGCGGCGTGCATCCCATGTCGCTCGATGAGTTGCTCGAGATCACCGACACCGATCCGACTGCGCTGTCTGCCGTCCGACTCGGGTACAGCCAGAGCAACGGAACCGATGAGCTTCGAGCGGCCATCGCGGGGCTCTACCCGGGAGCGACCGCCGACAACGTGCTGGTAACCGTGGGGGGGTCGGAGGCCAACTTCATCGCCTGCTGGTCTCTTCTCGGCTCCGGAGAGCACGTGGCGGTGCAGGTCCCCAACTACCTCCAGATCTGGGGAATCGCCCGCAGCGCCGGAGCCGACGTCACCACGTTTCCGCTCAGATTCGATCGCAGGTGGGACCCGGATCTCGACGCCATGCGGTCAGCCATTCGTGAGGACACCAAGCTCGTGGTGGTGACCACACCCAACAACCCGACGGGCCATGTGTTTTCTGCGGACGCGCGACGCGCCATCCTCGACCGTGTGCAGCAGGTCGGGGCGTGGCTGCTGGTGGACGAAGTGTACCAAGGGGCGGAGCGCACCGGCGACGAAACAGAGTCGTGGTGGGGACAGGGGCAAGAGCAGTACGACCGGGTGATCGTCACCAACGGCTTGTCGAAAGCGTACGGGCTGCCCGGTCTTCGGATCGGGTGGATTGTCGGCCCGCCGGAGTTGATCGCCAGCGCCTGGCAGCGGCATGACTACACCGTGATCTGCCCCAGTGCACTCAGCGATTTCCTCGCGATACGGGTGTTCGCTGCGAGACATCCGATCCTCGAGCGGACCCGGAGAATCATCCGAGACAACTATCAGGTGCTCGAGCCCTGGCTCCGCTCGTTGGAGGATTTGTTCGAATGGCAGGCCCCCGATGCCGGCGCCATATGCCTCGTGCGATACCGGTTGGGCATGGACTCGATCCAATTAGTGGAGCGCCTGCGAGAGGCGCACGACGTGCTGCTGGTGCCCGGGGCCCACGTCGGCTTGACCAACTACCTACGTATCGGTTACGGCGATGAGCCCGGGCACCTTCGGGACGGATTGGCCGCCTTGAAGGCGGGGATGACGGAGCTGGCGGGAACCGAGCCCCATGCATCGGCACCCGTTTCCGAACCCACCGGCGTCGGGGCCGGCGACTGACCCCTCCCCGATCCTGCCCAGACGGCGCTCGGAGAGGAGGAGATGATAGCAAGTGACTAATCACTTAAAATTGCTTCCAGCTCAACCCCCGAGCTGCCAGCGTTCGGCGGCGGGTGCTCGACGTCCGAACAGCCGTCGGGGAACCGCGGATGACGCTGATGGAACGGACAACAGCGGATCCCACCCTCCACACCCACACCCCAACAAAGTATTTGATCCGTGTTCACCCGCATCCTCTTTTGTTTCCGCGGTCTCCTGAAAACGGCGGGACCCACGGCGGCCGGAGCTGAGGGGACCGTCGCAGCCGGAAGCTGGCCACCGGTCCAGCCATGTGGGTACTCCCAGGCCTACGCGACTAGCGCCGAACAACCGTCTGAGTGGCAGCCCAAGTCCAATTGCGGCATTATATTAACCAATCTTGGCCAAACCGCGGTCCGACCTCACGGCCGCCGGCCAGGAGCATCGGCGGGCCACCGTATGTGCTTTCATGTGCAGGGGTCGGCCTCGAGGCAGGAGGACGGGTGGAACTAGATCTGAAAACGACAAAGAGCCAGCGGAAAGCGAGCGAGACCGGGGTGGTTACGTCGCCGGCAACGCTAAAGCTCGAAAAGCCACTCAAGGACCAGGCATCGGTTCCGCCGGGTCACGTAGCGGAGTTGGCGGTCACGCCACCCGACCCGACACCGGTTCCCGCGGCCGGCCCTGACGGCTCCCACGATTTGAAAAACGCAGGGTATTACCTCAACCGCGAACTCACCTGGCTCAACTTCAACTTCCGCGTCCTCCACCAGGCGGAAGATGACCGGGTTCCGCTATTGGAGCGCATCCGGTTCATGGCGATCGTCAGCTCCAACATCGACGAATTCTTCATGAAGCGAATCGGCGGCCTCAAGCAACAAGTCGGCGCCGGCATTCAGCAGCGAACGATCGACGGTCGCACACCCGACGAGCAGTTGGAGCAGTGCTATCCCTTGGTGCGCAAGTTGGAGCGACGCAAACGCGATGTGTTGACGGCGGTGCTCAAAGAGCTGGCGGCGCGGGACATCGTGGTCTTGCCCTACGATGAGTTGGGAGAGTCCGATCAGCGGTACCTACGAGACTACTACACCGAGAACATCTTTCCGCTGGTTACACCTCAGGCCACCGACCCCGCCCACCCCTTTCCCTTCATTTCGAATCTCTCCTTGAACCTCTTGGTGAGTCTGCGGTACCCGAACGAAACGATCTCGTCACTTGCCCGGGTAAAAGTCCCAGTGGGAGCCGGCATACCCAGGTTCCTGCGGCTCGAAAACAGAGACACCTTCGTACCGCTCGAGAGCGTGATGGCTCACAACCTCGACCTCCTGTTTCCCGGAATGGAGATCGAGAATTGCGAGCAGTTTCGGGTGACGCGCAACGCCAACACCCTCCTCGAAGAAGAGCAGGCCGACGACTTGCTGGCGTTTATCGAGACGGGCCTCCGCGAGCGCAAGTTCGCGCCCGTTGTGCGTATGGAGGTAGCGGCCGGTATGGCACCACACCACC
>JADFPO010000146.1 GCA_022562295.1 Gemmatimonadota bacterium | reverse complement strand
AGGGACGAGGTCGCGGTCGGGGCCAGGGGGCAGCCAAGCCGAAGAAAGAGGGCATCTCCTTCGAGCTGGCAATCACCGCCACCCGCGACGTTCTGGGGGAAAAGGGGTTTGACGTGGTTCGGATTGAAGAAGACGGCGATATCCAGATCGTGTACTATCGCCGCGGAAACCGCGGACGTGGCAGGGGAAGGGGCCCGCTCGAGCGATTCGTGATTCGGAAGACCGACGGCCGGGTGCAAGTGGAAGACGCGCCAGACGATATCCGAGTGAGCATCGAGATCAAGCTAGGCATACGAATACGTTAGCGCGGATAATTACCCCGCCGCCATCCAACTCGAATCAATCCGAGTCGTTTGGGATTACCCCTATCCCCTATCCCCTACCACCTATCCCCTGGTGGGGAGGCGGTGTGGGGGGCTTACTCCACCCGCATCGCCACCATCGGATCCACCCGCGTCGCGCGGCGCGCCGGCACCAGGCACGCCAAGATACCCGTCACGGTCAAGACGCCGCCTACCCCGAGGAGTACGGACAGATCGGACGATGCCACGTCGTAGAGGAGCACGGAGAGCAGCCGCGCGAGTCCCATTGCCATCACGACGCCGATCGCCATACCCACGCCGAGTTGCGTGAGGCCCTGTCGCATCACCAGTGCCATGACCTTGCCCGGGCTGGCGCCGAGGGCAATGCGAAGCCCCACTTCCCGCGTGCGTTGGTTCACCGAGAACGACAGCACGCCGTAGAGACCCACGGTGGCCAGGAACAGCGCCACGGCTCCGAAGATCGTGAACATGACGCCGAATATGGTGAAGAACCACTGCGCATCGTCAATTGCCTGCTGCAGAGTCGTAACTTGCGAGACCGGGATATCACCATCTATCGAGGCGACGACTCTTCGGATCGTTTCCGTCAGATCGAGAGGGTTCCCCAGCGTGCGTGCCACGATGTTCGCCGCCGCCGCCGGGCGCTGGGCGAATGGGAAGTAGATCGCGTCGGGTTCTAGAGGAGACGCCTCGGCGTCGAGGTACATATCAGGTATGACGCCAACGATCGTGTACCACGTTTCGTCGTCTCGAGCCCTGACCCCCTGTTGGACCGCGGCTCGGACCGTTACCCGTTTTCCGAGCACAGATTCGCCGGGGAAATATTTTTCGGCAAAGGCCTCGTTGACCAAGGCGACGGGAAGAGCGCCTGCGTTGTCTAGCGGAGTAAAGTCACGTCCCTCGATCACCCCCGTTTCGAGCGTCGTGAGATATTCCGGCGAGATGGATCCCAACCGGGTACTCGGGTAGTCGCGATCTCCTGTGTAGGTCTCCCCGTCTATGGCAAACCGACCGTTTCCGAAACCGACAATAGGCAGATCGGTGCCCACCGCCGCGGCCAGCACTCCCGGCTCTCCCTGGAGCCGCGTCACCAACTCGCGGAAGAATCGTCTCTGACTCTCACCGTCCGGGTAATCGGTGTCCGGAAGCGTGACCAGCCCGGTGAACATGCTCTCGGTGGCGAACTCGTAATCGATGTTGCTCAGCTTGGTGACGCTCTTGATAAGGAGGCCGGCTCCAACCAACAGCGCGCACGAGAGGGCCACCTCCAACACCACGAGCGACCGGCTCACCTTGCCGATCCGCAAGCTGGACGAGCCTCGGGCCTCGTCCTTGAGCACGTTGTTGGTGTCCGCACCGGACGCGCGCAGGGCTGGGATCAATCCCGAGAGCAGACTCGCGGCGACCGTGATGAGCAACACGAAACGCAACACCGCGGGATCGATCTCGATGGCGAACCAGAACGGGACTCCCTGCGGAAGTACTCGCAGTGCCGCGTTGAACAGATCGATCCCGACCATCGCCACCGCGATGCCCACGACGGCGCCGATCAAAGAAATGACTGATGACTCGATGAGAAGCTCGACGATTACGCGCGACCTGCTGGCCCCCAACGCGGTACGAACGGCTACCTCCTTACTCCGGAGGCTGGCCCTCGCCAGTAGGAGGTTGGCGACGTTCGCGCATGCTATGACGAGGACCAACGAAACGGCGCCCAACATCGTGAACAACAGCGGGGTGATCTGCGGGCCGATGAGTTCCGCTGCGTATGGACCGACCGATACGCTCATTCCCGCGTTGGTCTCGGGAAACTCCTGCCCGAGCTGAGCCATGATCCCGGCCAGATCCGCGCGGGCCTGCTTGATCGAGACACCGTCCTTCAAGCGGCCTACCATGATCACACCGGGGCCCCCTCCGCGGGCGAGCCCGAGAGCGTCCACGCGCAAGGGCTGCCACAGCTGCTGGTTGATCGGAAACTCAAAGCCCTCCCGCATGACACCGACCACCGTCGTCTGCGCGCCGTTGATCCGCATCGTACTGCCGATGATGTCGGGATCGCCATCCAACCGATCTTGCCAAAACCGATACCCCACGACGACGACGGCGCTGGCACCCAACACCTCGTCTTCCGCGTCCAACCCCCGCCCCATGAAAGGCAGCTCCCCCAGCAGGCTGAACATGTCGGCCGTGACGCTCGCGCCGCTCAGGAACTCGGTGGTTCCGCCGGGAGGACTCACGTTCATCGGCGCCAACGTGAGCGCGGCGAGTCCCTCGAGGCTGGTCTGACGCTCGCGCAGATCGAGAAAGTCGTGGTAACGACCGATGAGCCGGTTGGGTCCTTCCATCGGGTTGATGCGGAAGATCGCGACGATCTCTTCCGGGTCTTCCATCGGGAGGCCGCGGAGCACCACGCCATTGACGATGCTGAACATCGCAGTCGTCAATCCGATGCCGAGGCCGAGCGCGGTCACCGCCGTGATGGCCAACCCCGGCTGTCTGACCAGACCGCGAATCGCGTACCGAATGTCCCTCATCAGCTGATGCATCAGTTGCCTTTCTTTCTTGACAGCGATTCCAACACGGCGCCGCGGCCGCAGTGCATGCGTCCACCACGCGCGCGGGACGGTCAACACAAAGTCTCGAACGATGGCGATCCAAAAGGTCCTACGACCCGCACTCCCCCGGAGTCGATCATCGAACGCGAGGTCAAAAGCGCGATCCATCTCGCGCCCGAACTGCTGACGGAAAGCGCGTGGGTAAAGACCCAGCAGCATGCGGAACAGGCGGCGATCGGACATCGGGCGGACGCTAGACGACCCGCTTCGACCGGGCGAAGCTGAGGACCTTGGAGAGCGTCTCCGTCTCGCGCTTCAAGACGGTCCGGCCGAGGTCGGTCAGTTGGTAGTAACGGCGTCGCTCCGCGGCGCTGTCGGACGCCCCAGACGGCACCTGTTCGATCAGCCCCACATCCGCCAACCGCCCCAAAGACCAGTAGAGCGAACCCGGGCCGAGTTGGATGGACCCATCTGAGCGATCACTCACTTCTCTGGCCATGGCGTAACCGTGCCGCTCACCGTCCACCAAGGTCAGCATGAGGAAGAAGAACGCAGGTGTGATTCGGATGGGCGATTTGACGTCGCTATCCCTTGACACTCGACCCTCCATCTGCCGTGATACAGAGACCGATACATCGGTTTCTGTACTAGTACGGGTGGTTGGGCCAAGAGTTTCATGCATCGGGTGGGGGGGTCGGAGATCCCGGCCTTGAACCGGCCCACGCCTATGCTATTGTTGGACCCGAGTAGAGTCGTCTGCAAACCGCGATATTGTCCTCCACACCTCGAGCTTCCATGGAATTGTTTCTCCAGGACATCCGGTATGCGATCCGGAACCTCCGCAGCCACCCGGCGTTCGCCGGCGTCGCGATTCTCACCATCGCGCTCGGCATCGGGGCCAATACGGCCATTTTCAGCGTGGTGAACGCGGTGCTGCTGCGGGATCTCCCGTTCGAGCAGCCCGAGCGGCTGGTACGCATCTGGTCGACGAACGCGGAACGCGGCATCGAGCGCGGGTTCATGTCCCCACCGGACATTGCGGATTATCTGAGCGCCAATCGGACCCTGGCTGACATGGCCGCCTATTCGGAGGCCGAACTCGCGATGATCGACCCGGATGGTTCGGCCATCAAGGTGACCGGGACCTGGGCCGGTGATAATCTGTTTTCGGTTCTCGGCGTTCAGGCACTGTTGGGACGCACGTTCACGCCCGAGGATGGGGCTTCCGGTGCGGCCAAGGTCATGGTGTTGGGGTATGGCTTTTGGCAGAGTCGGTTTGGCGGCGACCCGCGGGTGATCGGGACCTCGATTACCGTAGAGGACGCCAGCTACACGGTTGTCGGGGTCATGCCAACCGGGTTCGACTTTCCGGGCAGATCTTTGTTTTGGCTCAACCGTTACCTGCTCTCGTATCCCGGGCGGTACGCTCGCTGGATGGACGTCGTGGGTCGTCTCAAACCGGAAGTCGATCTCGCAGCGGCGCAAGCCGATCTCTTAAGCATCGCCGCCCGCTTGGAAGCGGAATATCCCGATTGGAACCGGGCGTACGGGATCACGATGGTGCCGCTCCACGAGGCCATCGTCGGCGAAACCCGGAGCGCGTTGCTCATTCTTCTCGGTGCCACCGGGCTGTTGCTTCTCGTCGCCTGCGCGAACGTGATCAATCTGCTGCTCTCGCGTATGGCCGATCGCGGTAGGGAGATCGCGGTACGCGCGGCGTTGGGCGCCGGGCGCTGGGCCATCGGTCGGCAGATTCTCACGGAATGTCTGGTATTGGCGTTTGCCGGCGCGCTCCTGGGCACGGCGCTCGCGGGTGTCGGTATCGACATGCTCGTGGCCATGGGACCGGCGAACCTGCCTCGGCTCGACGAGGTGCGGCTCGACGGCACGGTGTTCCTCTTCACCATGGGTACGACCGTTTTCACCGGTATCGTGTTTGGACTCGCGCCAGCCCTGCGCCTCGCGGCCGCCGATATCCAAGCCACGCTCCAGGACGCGAGCAAGGGTTCCACCTCCGGGGCCGGCCGCGAGCGGTTTCGAGGGTTCTTGGTGATTAGCGAGATCGCGCTTGCGGTGATGTTGGTGATCGGCGGCGGTCTCCTGGTCAGGAGCTTCGAACTGCTGCGCGAAACCGATCCCGGGTTTGACGCCACCGGTTTGCTGACCTTTCAACTCGAACTTCCAACGGCGAATTACCGCGAGCTTCCGGCCGTCGCCGATTACTACGCCGACATCACGGGGCGGTTGGAAAACCTGCCGGGAGTCGTGTCGGTGGCCGCGACGGCGGGGCTTCCCTTCGATAAGGACATGCCGTTCCTCGGCAATTTCCTGGTTGACGGTCGGGCGGCCCCGAGGCTCGGCGAGGAGCCGCAGGCCCACTACCGGCAGGTCACCCCGGGGTATTTCGGCACGATGGGAATCGGCTTGGTGAGCGGTAGGGAATTCGAGCGGCGCGACGACCGGAATACCGCGGGCGTTGCGGTCGTGAGCGAGGGACTCGCACGCCGTTACTTCCCCGACGAAGACCCGATCAACAAGAAGCTCACGGGACTGCCTCCGCACATTGCTCTGGGAGGGTTCCTCGTGGACGAGTTTGAAATCGTGGGCGTGGTGAGAGACGTAAAGTATTTGGGCCTGGCGGAGGCGTCGCTGCCGTCGCTGTACCTCGCGCACGCTCAAGCTCCGTTCCGCCGGATGAACTACACGGTGCGCACGACGACAGATCCGGAGAGCCTTGTGCGGCTGGTGCGGAGCGAAATTGCATCGCTGGATCCAGCCGTGCCGATCGCCCGGATGGAGACCATGGAACGGATTCTCGCGGCATCGGTGGCGCGCGAGCGATTCAGCATGATGCTGCTCGGCATCTTTGCGATGGTGGCGCTCCTACTGGCGTCGGTGGGTATCTACGGAGTGATATCATACTCCATCTCCCAGCGTACGGTGGAGCTTGGCATTAGAATGGCCATCGGGGCGAATCCTGCTGATGTACGCAGGCTCGTGCTGAAACAAGGGGTCCGACTTGCCGGTTGGGGGATCCTTGCGGGGCTGGCAGGAGCCGTCGCGCTGAGCCGAGTGATGGCGAGCCAGCTCTATGGGGTAAGTGCCACCGATCCGCTCATCTTCGGCGGCGTGGCCGTAGCGCTCGCGTCCGTCGCAATGCTGGCCACCTATCTTCCCGCCCTCCGTGCGAGCCGAATCGATCCGGTGTTGGCGCTGCAAGGGGAGAGAAGGCGGCCCTAGGGCTGAATCGCGGCTCGATACACGGCGCGACGACAGTCGTTCTAGTCGGCCTCCCTTCTCAAGCGTATCTTAACCGTCGATGACCAATCTGCTCGACCGCCTGAGTGCGGCCCTCACCGATCGCTACACCATCGAACGCGAACTGGGCGCGAGGCCAAAGACGATCAGTGATGGTCGAGGACGATACAGGACGGTCGAGGACGATCCGGAGTCATCAACGTCTTCGACCGTCTCTGACCGTCTTCGACCGTCTTGGACCCTCTCGTTATGACCGACACCATCGACCGCCTCAAAACCGCACTCGCGGATCGATACACCATCGAGCACGAGTTGGGTGCTGGCGGCATGGCGACGGTGTACCTGGCTCACGATGTCAAACACGACCGCAAGGTGGCGGTGAAAGTTCTCCGCCCCGAGCTCGCCGCCGTGCTTGGCGCCGAGCGGTTTTTGCGGGAGATCAAGGTTACCGCCAACCTGCAACATCCGCACATTCTTCCGCTGCACGACTCGGGGGAAGCCGATTCGTTCCTCTATTACGTGATGCCGTATGTCGAGGGCGAGTCGTTACGGGACAAGATCAATCGGGAAAAACAGCTTTCCATCGAGGAAAGCCTCGAGATCACCAAAGCCGTCGCGAGCGCCCTGGATTATGCGCACCGGCACGATGTGATCCACCGCGACATCAAGCCTGAGAACATCTTGATGCACGATGGGCAGGCGTTGGTCGCAGATTTCGGCATTGCGTTGGCGGTGAGTGCGGCTGGTGGGACTCGGTTGACGGAGACAGGTCTCTCCCTGGGAACACCACATTACATGAGTCCCGAACAGGCGATGGGGGATCGGGAGATCGATGCACGCAGCGACGTGTACTCGCTGGGCGCGATGTTGTACGAGATGCTCGCGGGGGATCCGCCGTACACCGGCAGTACCGCGCAGGCCATCGTAGCCAAGGTGATCACCGAAAAAGCGGTGCCGGTGACCAAGCACCGCGATACGGTACCCAGGCATGTAGCGGCAGCGATTCACAAAGCGCTGTCGAAGCTACCCGCCGATCGGTTTCCCAACGCCGTGTCGTTTGCCGAGGCGCTCGTGCGGCCCGCGTTGGCCGACACCGACGATTATGCCGTTATCGAAGAGGGAGCTGGGGCGGCCGAACGCACTGGGCGGATGGACGGGAACAGGTGGGGGGTGGTTGCCGGTTTTGTCGCGACGATGGTGGCTGGGATCGCTATCGGCTGGTGGCTGCATCCGACCTCCTCCGGCCAACGAGCCGTTACCAAGGTTGCCATTACGCTCCGCTCATCTGCGCCGCACTTTGGGCTTCGGATGGCCATCTCACCGGACGGTAGGTACATCGCATATGTGGGTGGCGCGGAGTTTTCCAACCTCGCCGTGTCGGGCCTAGCAAGCCAAAGGCTTTTCGTTCGTTCCCTCGGCGACTTGTCCTCGACGGAGATACCTGGAAGCGCTGGGGCGTACACGCCGTTCTTCTCGCCCAACGGGCGGTGGGTTGGATTCATCACAGGCGACAAACTGATGAAGGTGCCTGTGGCGGGCGGGACGCCGGTTCTCGTCGCGGAGATCACGGCGGCAAATGTCCGCGGCGCGAGTTGGGGTTCGAATGATGTCATCGTGTACTCGCCCGCGGGTATCTCCAGCCTCATGCGTGTCTCGGCGGATGGCGGCGTTCCTCAGCCCGTCACTTCGTCTGATGGAGAGGAGGCGACGGTCGGGTTACGCTGGCCCGCAATGCTTCCGGATGGGGATGCGGCGTTGGTCACGCTCTGGTCGGGTACCCTGCACGATGCCGAGATCGGCGTCGTGTCGCTTGAATCCGGCGTAGTCAAACGGCTTGGTGCGGGGGTCGGGCCCCAATACGCCGCTGGGCACATCGTGTTCGCACAGGCGGATGGGTCGGGATCACTGCTCGCTGCGCCGTTCGACCTCCGAGCATTGGAGATCACCGGGCCTGTCGTTCCGGTCGAAGACGGTGTCCGTGTCTATCCTGGCGGAGCATCGCAGTACGCCATCTCGCGCTTGGGGACGCTGATTTTCCAGCCGATCGATCACACCAATCGTTCGTTGATCCTGGTAGATCGTGGCGGGGGAGCAGAACTCCTGTCACCGGAGTTTCGCTCGTTTGAGCATGCGCGGTTTTCGCCTGACGGGATCCGCGTGGCGATGTCGATCGCCGACGGCAACGATAGGGATGTTTGGATCTATGACCTGGAACAAGGTACGTTTTCTCGCCTGACCACCATCGGCGGCGAGTTTCCCAGCTGGACGCCCGATGGGGCCCGGGTAACATTCGACTCAAACCGACGGGGACCACAGGATCTGTATTGGCGGCCGTGGGACGGGAGCGCCCCAGCGGAGCCGCTCGTGACCGGTGGCGGTGAAATATGGTCCAGCTCCTGGTCCGCTGACGGTCGCTCGCTGTTCTTCCGACAGACCCATCTGG
>JADFPO010000004.1:72500-79089 GCA_022562295.1 Gemmatimonadota bacterium | reverse complement strand
TTGCTGTCGCCCTGCGACAGTATGCATTGTCGGAACTGCTCTCCCACCTTCCGATCGAACACTCCCGCGTCGCGAAATCGAGTGAAGGCGTCAGCGTCCAACACCTCGGCCCATTTGTACGAGTAATACCCGGCGGCGTATCCCACCGGGCTCGAGAACAAGTGTCCGAAACTGGCCATGAACCCGTAGTCGTCGGGCAGCGAAGCTGGGTGATGTTGCTGAAACACCTTCCGGGAATACGTGGCGATGTCGACGTCTCCGGCGGGGTCGTACTCGCGGTGGAGTTGTAGATCCACGGTGGCGTATCCGATCTGACGCATCTGCCCGTTGGCGGCGCGATACGTTCGTGTCCGTACCATCTTGTCGAACAGGTCCTGCGGAATCGGCTCACCGGTTTCGTAGTGTCTCGCGAAGAGGTCGAGCGCTTCGCGCTCCCAGCACCAGTTCTCCATGATCTGCGACGGCAACTCGACGAAGTCCCACACGACGTTGGTCCCGGCGAGGCTGCGGACGGTAACCTGGCTCAGGCATAGGTGCATGAGATGCCCGAACTCGTGGAACAATGTTTCGACTTCGCGGTGCGTCAGCAGCGCGGGCTTCCCGCCAACGGGAGGGTTCACGTTGGCACAGATGAGGCCCAGGTGGGGATCTGGACGAACGGCCACGATAAAGCCGTCCATCCACGCCCCGGCCCGTTTGTTCTCTCGCGGGTAAAGGTCAATGTAGAACGAAGCCAAATGCGTGCCGTCCCGCTCGACCAGCTTGTGGGTGCGCACACTCCGGTCCCACACGGGCAGATCGGGATCCGGTTGGATGACGACTCCGTACAGACGTTCGACAGTCTTGAAGAGACCATCGAGCACCGACTCTACCGGGAAGTATGGGCGGAGCTGTTCTTCGTCGAAGTCGTAGACGGCGGCTCGCTGCTTCTCCGCGTAGTAGGCGATATCCCATGGGTTCATCGCCGGTTCGTTTCCGGCGAGTTTGTCATGGAACGCCGTCAGTTCCTCGTTTTCCCGCTGGAAAAAGTCGAACGTTTTCTCCCGAATATCACGCACGAACTCGCCGGCCACGGCTCCTGACCCAGCCATCCGTTCCTCCAGGACCAGGTCGGCGAAGTCGTCGTAACTCAGCAGCTCCGCTTTTTCCTTCCGCAGCTTCAGGATGCGATCGCTGATGGCGTGGTTGTCGAAATCGGGTGTTGTCGCACGGCTGTTGTAGGCGCGCCACACCAGTTCGCGTGTCGCTTGGTCGTCGAGGTACGTGATCAGCGGTGTGTAGCTCGGCGCTTGCAGCGTGAAACGCCAACCGCCGTGCCCTTTTGCCCTCGCGGCCTCGGCCGCTGCTTCCTTGGCAGAGTCGGGCAGCCCGGCCAGCTTCTCTTCGTCTTCGACGATCAGCTCGAAATCGTTGGTCGAGTCTAGCACGTTTTGGCCGAATCTGGTGGTCAGCTCCGTGAGTTCGACGTTGATGTCACCGAGGCGCTTCTTGCGCTCTGGGTCGAGTTCAGCGCCTTGCCTGCGAAACTCGTCCATCGCCTTGGTGTGGTGTCTCTTGTGGGTCCCGGTGAGTTGGCGTGCGGCCTCGGTCGCGTCGAATCGCGTCAACATTCGCCACAGCCGCTCGTCCAGCAGCACGTCAGACCAGAACTCACTGATTTTCGGTTGAACGTGTTGGAAGGCGGTGCGCCACTCAGGGTAGGTCGCCACCGACTCGAGGTGGCCTATCACGCTGCTGGCCCACTCCAGAGGTTCGGTGGCGCGCTCCAAGGCGCCGAGGGTGCTGTCGTACGTCAGGTCGGAGTCGTTGGCGACCAGGGCGTCGATCTGCGAGCGGGCGTCGGCGAGCAGCCGGTCGATGGCCGGCGCGACGTGTTCGGCCCGGATGTGATCGAACGGAATTCTGAAGGTACGCGTCAGGAGCGGGTTCTTGTCGGCCGCGTGTTCAGTCATAGAGCGCCGTCACCCGCCGGATTGCCACATGGTCACTCAGGATGTTTTGGGTGGCATCAATGTAAGCGATGGAACCATCTTGCGTCATTCGCCGCTGCGTGGTATTTGGGGGTGACTCGATGAAAACCCTCGGCCGGCTCGCGACGTCAGCACGAATACGGGACCGTTGCTGCGCGTGGTCGAGATCGGCCGGGGGGGCATGGGAATCGTATACCTCGCACTAGAGGTGCGGCTGGACCGGCCGGTTGCGCTGAAAGTCCTTCCGCAAGAACTCTCCCAGAACCCCGGCGTCCGCGATCGTTTCCTGCGCGAGGCGCGTACCGCTGCCAAGCTATCTCATCCAAACATCGTTCCTATCTTCGCCGTCGATGAAGTGGAGCAATTCGTGTACTTCGCTATGGCGTATGGCGAGTGTCGGGAGACAAGATTCCCGCGGATCTGCAGGAAGCCCGTGAATTCACCGAGAAGCACTTGGCAGAGGCCGTCGCTTCGCTGGAAACCATTCGTCTGGGTCTGTTGCGCCTCACAACCGGCGCAGGGTCCGTCGAGAGTCTCACCACCGATTTGGCGGCGGCCGCGGAAGTGGGAGACGAAATCGACCGCCTGATGGATGGGATGGGCGACGTGGAGTTGTTGTTGCGGCCGACGTGAGGACGGTGAGTCGTGGGTCGTGAGTAGCGGGTCGTGAGTCGTGAGTAATCGCGATTGCGTGGTACCCGGGCGTAACCTCGTCCGACTCACCACCTGCCACTCACGACTCACCGTCTGCTCGTCATGCCTGGCAACTTCTACCGGACATCTGTACATTGTTTCTTGTTCGTCGGACGTTCGCGCCCGTGGCATAAACCCTTAGAGAGGAGGTGATCTTTTGTCTAGACCATGTACCAATTGCAACCTGGTAAGGGCAAGCGATCGCCGCACCGGTAACTAACCGGACCGAATCGCGCAGAAAGTCCGCGCCGGAGGATGTCGTTGTGGCATCGTACCAGGTTGCGGAGGTAACGAAACGCCGCCGGGCATTCGGTTCCGGCGGCGTTTCTTTGTTCGTGAGTGGTGAGTCGTGAGTCGGCCGCCAAGATCGGTCGGGGGCGGGAATGCCTGAGACCGGAACTTACTCACGACTCGCGACTCACGACCCTTGACACCTCAAGCCTCCACAACCAGTCTGCGACCCACATGAACGTCCTGGCGGTGTTCCGGATCATCGGCATCCTGTTGCTCTGGACGGCTGCGGCAATGTTGCCCTCGGTTGCCCTCTCGGTTTCCGAAGGGCACTTGTTCGGTTGGGTCTCGGCGACATTCGTCACGGCGCTGCTCGGCCTAGCGCTATGGCTGCTGACACCGAAGGGCGTCACGATCCACCGTCGCGGTGGGATGGTTGTGGTTGGCTTGGGTTGGTTGTGTGTGGTGGCCGTCGGCAGCCTTCCGTTCATGTTCACCGGTGTTGCGCCGAGTGCGATCGGCGCCCTGTTCGAGTCCGTTTCGGGGTTCACCACGACAGGGGCCACGATCTTTCCCGTGATCGAGGAGCTGCCGCACTCGATTCTACTCTGGCGCAGCATCTCGCACTGGATCGGCGGCATGGGGATCATCGTCTTGGGTGTGGCGATCCTGCCCTTCATCGGAGTGGGTGGGGCCCAGTTGTTCCACGCCGAGGCGCCGGGGATCTCGACCGACCGGCTCACGCCGCGCATCGCGTCTACCGCGCGATTGTTGTGGGGTGTGTACGCGGTTTTGACCGCGGTCCTGTTCCTCATCTACATGTTGCTCGGGATGTCGGGGTTCGATGCGGTGAACCACGCGTTGTCCGCCTTGGCCACCGGCGGCTTTTCTACGCGCACGGCATCGCTGGGGGCGTATTCGACGCCGATTCAGTGGGTCACGATCCTTTTCATGCTGATCGCGGGGACGAACTTCGCGTTACACTATCGCGCCGTTGCGAGCGGTGGTAAAACCTACATTCGCGATGCAGAGTGGCTGGTGTACGTGACGGTGGCTTTGCTGGCGGGGGTGCTGTGCTTTGTCGTGTTGGTCGCACAGCCGGATCACAGCGGGGATTGGGGCGAAACGCTGCGACTGGCACTGTTCAATGTGGTCGCGATCGCGACCACGACCGGTTTCACCACTACGGATTTTGCGGTATGGCCCAGCGTGTGCCAGGTCGGTCTGCTCGGCTTGATGTTCATGGGCGCGATGGGTGGCTCGACGGGCGGGGGATTCAAGGTGGTGCGCGTGATCGTGTTGGCGAAGCATACGGTGGGGGAGTTCCGCCGCGTGCTCCATCCGCAAGCGGTGATCGTGACGCGGATCGGACGAAAGCCGGTCCGGCCCGATACATTCCTCAAGGTGGTGGGGCTGTTTGCCCTGTACATCGGCACGCACGGCACCGGCACCATCCTGCTCGCGGCCATGGGGTACGACTTCATTACCTCGGTGAGTGCCTCGCTGGCGGCGATGTCGAGCATCGGCCCGGGGCTGGGCCTGGTCGGACCGGCGGGCAATTACGGCGAGTTGCTGCCGGGAGCGCAGCTCACGCTGAGCGCCCTGATGCTGATGGGCCGACTGGAATTCTACACGCTGTTGGTGCTTTTCATGCCCGGAACCTGGCGGGGGACGATTCGGGGCCGTGGGAAGGCCCAGATCGCTGGTATCTCTCCCGGGTAGTGCCTTTTACCAGACACGGGCCTACCCCTCCGGGTTGCGATCCCCCGCGGCGCCATCCGGCAGTCAAATTCCGGCGATGGGGCGCTCAAAAGGTCCATTGTGGGCCGCGGGATCAGGTCTCGTCGAATAGGCCCCCGAAGTGTGCTAAGTGCCAGTGTTTCAGCCGTTTCGGCACTTGACTCCACACCAGACAGGCTCTAGAATACAAGGCTGCCCACTACCTCTTTTGGTGGGCAGAATGCTCTTTGAAAATTGATGGTTGGAGAATCAGGTAGAGTGCGGCCCGTTAAGAGCGGCAGGCGGTCGAAGGCCTGTCGTGAGGGAAGTACTTCGATATCGTGATTCGGACGATGTTTTTTGTTCGATGAGCTAATTGAATTCTTTGAAAATCATATCGGAGAGTTTGATCCTGGCTCAGGACGAACGCTGGCGGCGTGCTTAACACATGCAAGTCGTACGAACTGAGGAGAGCTTGCTCTCCGACTGTTAGTGGCGAACGGGTGAGGAACACGTGAGCAACCTGCCCTCAGGTGGGGGATAGCCGGCCTAACGGCCGGGTAATACCGCGTATTGCATCGGGATCGCATGGTCCTGATGTGAAAGCGGCCGCAAGGTCGCGCCGGAGGAGGGGCTCGCGACGTATCAGCTTGTTGGTGGGGTAACGGCCTACCAAGGCTACGACGCGTAGCTGGTCTGAGAGGATGATCAGCCACATTGGGACTGAGATACGGCCCAGACTCCTACGGGAGGCAGCAGTGGGGAATATTGCGCAATGGCCGCAAGGCTGACGCAGCGACGCCGTGTGTGGGATGAAGGCCCTCGGGTTGTAAACCACTGTCAGGAGGGACGAATACTCGGCTTCAAATAGTTGACCGAGGGTGACGGTACCTCCAGAGGAAGCACCGGCTAACTCAGTGCCAGCAGCCGCGGTAATACTGAGGGTGCTAGCGTTGTCCGGAATCACTGGGCGTAAAGCGCGCGTAGGCGGTTCTGTAAGTCGCTTGTGAAATCCCGGGGCTCAACCCCGGGGCTGCAGGCGATACTGCAAGACTAGAGCTCGGTAGAGGCAAGTGGAATTCCCGGTGTAGCGGTGGAATGCGTAGATATCGGGAAGAACACCGGTGGCGAAGGCGGCTTGCTGGGCCGATGCTGACGCTGAGGTGCGAAAGCGTGGGGAGCAAACAGGATTAGATACCCTGGTAGTCCACGCCGTAAACGATGGGTACTAGGCGCTGGGGGGAGCGACCCCTTCGGTGCCGTCGCTAACGCAATAAGTACCCCGCCTGGGGAGTACGGCCGCAAGGCTGAAACTCAAAGGAATTGACGGGGGCCCGCACAAGCGGTGGAGCATGTGGTTTAATTCGATGCAACGCGAAGAACCTTACCTGGGCTTGACATGTTCGTGAAAGCCGGTGGAAACATCAGCCCCTCTTCGGAGCTCGATCACAGGTGCTGCATGGCTGTCGTCAGCTCGTGTCGTGAGATGTTGGGTTAAGTCCCGCAACGAGCGCAACCCTCGCTCCCAGTTGCCAGCGGTTCGGCCGGGGACTCTGGGGGGACTGCCGGTGTCAAACCGGAGGAAGGTGGGGATGACGTCAAGTCCTCATGGCCCTTACGCCCAGGGCTACACACGTGCTACAATGGCCGGTACAACGCGTCGCCAACTCGCGAGAGTGCGCTAATCGCTAAAAGCCGGTCTAAGTTCGGATTGCAGTCTGTAACTCGACTGCATGAAGTCGGAATCGCTAGTAATCGCGGATCAGCTACGCCGCGGTGAATACGTTCCCGGGCCTTGTACACACCGCCCGTCACGCCATGGAAGCTGGGGGGACCCGAAGCCGGTGGGCTAACCTTCGGGAGGCAGCCGTCTAAGGTCAACTCAGTGACTGGGGCGAAGTCGTAACAAGGTAGCCGTAGGGGAACCTGCGGCTGGATCACCTCCTTTCTGGAATTCCGAGTAGCCAAGGCTAGTC
>JADFPO010000004.1:0-67500 GCA_022562295.1 Gemmatimonadota bacterium | reverse complement strand
TCCGGATATCGTTTTCGTGGCCGCCACGGGTCATCCGTTCGGTCGCAACGAGCAGCGGGGCGTTTTCCGCACGCGCGACGGCGGCAACACGTGGGATCGCGTGCTGTTCTTGTCTGACAGCGTCGGGGCGATCGACTTGTCGATGAACCCAGCGAATCCGGACGAGTTGTACGCGGCGATGTGGCGAGCGGAGCGCAAACCGTGGACGATGATAAGCGGTGCGGCTGAGGGAGGGGTCTACAAATCCAGCGATGGAGGCGACTCCTGGAATAAACTCACGAACGGATTGCCTCGCGGCCTGACGGGCAAGATCGGAGTTGCTGTGTCACCGGCCAACCCCAACCGCGTGTGGGCGATCATCGAGGCTGAGGATCCGGAGATAGGCCTCTATCGCTCCGACGACGCCGGGGCGTCTTGGGCGCGGGTGAGCACGGACCGAGGCATCCTCTCCCGCCCGTGGTACTTCTTCTACGTGTGGCCTCACCCGACGGACGACGACGTGCTTTGGGTGGGTAACTCCGGATTGTTCAAATCTGCTGATGGCGGCAATTCTTTTTCGCGAGTCGCGATGCCGCATAGCGACCAACACGCGATGTGGATCAACCCATTGCAACCCGACATCATCTTGGAGGGCAACGACGGCGGTGCCACGGTCTCGCTCGATGGCGGGAACATGTGGTCGATTCAATTGAATCAGCCTACCGCCGAAATCTATTCGGTGACCGTGGACAACCAGTTCCCCTATCGCGTGTACGGATCGCAACAGGACAACAGCACTATATCGCTGCCGAATCTGGTTGCAGGATCGGGAATCAGCTTTCAACACTGGCTGTCTCACGGAGGATGCGAGACGGGGCCGGTTGCCGTGCGTCCGGATGATCCGAACATCGCCTATTCCGGGTGTTTCGGTGGCCGGCTGGCGCGGTTCGACAACCGGTCGCAACAATTTCGCCAGATTCGAGACTATCCCGAAAACCAGGGCGGTATGCCGGAGTCGGGACTTCGGTACCGGATTCAGTGGAACGCGCCGATCGTGATCTCACCACACGATCCGCTGGTCCTGTACCACGGATCCCAGTACGTGCATCGCTCGACGAACGAAGGCCAGAGCTGGCAGGTCATCAGCCCCGATCTGACCCGCAACGACACGACTAAGTTCGGCATGGCGGGTGGGCCTATCAGTCACGACGTCACGGGCGTGGAGACCTACTCGGCGCTGCTGGCCATCGCGGAGTCCGTACACCAGCGCGGCGAGATCTGGACGGGATCGAACGACGGTAAGGTGTTCATCACGCGGGACGACGGCGACACGTGGAGGGACATTACGCCACCTGACCTTCCGGTCCCGGCGTCCGTAAACCGCATCGAGCTGTCTCGTCACCGGCCGGGTACAGCATATCTCGCAGTGTATCGCTACCGCTTGGACGATTTCAGGCCATACGCGTATCATACTACAGATTATGGAGTTACGTGGACTAACCTCACAAACAACATGAACGGCATACCGGTCGATTTCCCGCTGCGGGTCGTGCGAGAGGATCCGGATCGAGGGGGTCTCCTGTATGCGGGAACGGAGTTCGGTCTGTTCGTCTCATTCGACGACGGCGCCCGCTGGCAGTCGCTTCAGCTCAACCTTCCTATCACGCCGGTCACAGATTTGGCCGTCCATCGGGGCGACCTTATCGTGGCGACTCAGGGACGCGGGTTCTGGATCTTGGACGATATCACACCGCTTCACCAGCTGAGCGACGAGGTGGCAGGTGCCGATGGGTTCATTTTTCAGCCACGACCCACCTATCGAACCTCGGCCCGCGGCCCGGTGGGCCATTGGGATCGCGACCGCATCTTCGGCGCGACGCTTCCCCGGAGCTGGAAGGGACAAAACCCACCGGAGGGAGTGATGGTGTACTACACGCTCGCGGCGGCGGCAGCATCGGCGAGCGTGGAGATCCTGGAATCGGATGGCTCGTTGATCCGGCGGTTTGAGGGTCCTTCCGTGGAGGCTCGGGCTGGGATGAACCGGTTCGTGTGGGACCTTCGATATCCCGGACCGCAGGGTGGGGGCATGCAGGGACCGCGGGCGGTTCCGGGAACGTACCAGGTGCGTGTGACCGCCGGCGACTGGACCGGGTCGCGCTCGTTCTCTGTGCGCAAGGATCCTCGCCTCACCGATGTCACGGTGGCCGATCTGCAGGAACAGTTCGACTTTCTGATGAACGTCCGCGCGTCGTTCGGTCGGTTGAACGACGCGGTCGCGCAAATTGAAGCAATCCGGGCTGCAGTTGACTCGAGCGTGACGGCGCTCGGTCCGAGTGCGGGAAGCGAGATCGAAACGCTCAGTCGCGAAGTACGAGAAGAACTCAGGAATATCGAGGAAGCTCTCGTGCAACTGCGGCCAGGCAACTGGGCCAACGAGCCGAAATTGCGGGGGCATCTCGGGTGGGTGGCGACCGCCGCCTCCAGCCAACGCGGGATCGATTTCGACGCTCGGCCCACCGATCAGCTCGGCCAGAGGCACCGCGACCTCGTGGTCATGCTGGATACGCAGATCGCCCGCCTCCAACAGCTGATCGATGGAGCCGTGCAGCGGCTGCGAGGCCTTATTCGAAGAATCGCGGAGTGATGGGGTCTGCTGGTGGGCTCCACCCCCGGAAACCTTGATTCCACCCTGTCCCACGCGTCCGTGACTCCCTATTCTGCGTACATTGGAACGGGCGAGACATTCGCATCCTCGGCGGAGACCTGGCTGTGACCGAGCGATCATCTCAACAAGACTCAAGAGAATCGGTAGCCGACCTCGTCGGCGAGATTCTCAGGCAAAAGAAGGAAAAACAACGAGCCGCGGCGGAAGCGAAACAGAAAGGGCCGTCACAACGCACCCTGCTTCCGGTTCTCACGGTGCTCATGGTGATCGCGGTGGGGTTGACCGCGTGGAACTTGACACGGGCGGCGGGAGTGGGGGCGGGGGCGCGGCCTCTGCCCGCGAGCCCTGCTCAAAGAGCAGCTACGGCGTTGGTGGGCATACACGTTGCAGCCCAGGCCGTGAACGGGTACCGGGATTCAACCGGTGTATGGCCGCTGAGTCTGGAGTTCGTTAGTGCCGGCGGCTTCGGCGTCGCATACAGCGTGACTGGAACTGGTTATGTGCTTGTTGCGGCGTCGGACACCGGTTTGGTGACCTACCGATCTGACGAGGAACTGCCCGACCTGATGGCCGTCATGAGGATGATTCGGAGCCAATGAAACGCTACCGGAAGGCCCAAGGATTTACGCTGATCGAGGTGTTGATCACGATGGTGATTGTCGCGATTCTGGTCAACATCGCCATTCCGTCGTATCAGGCGATCAAGTTGCGTGCCCGGGGGGCGGTCGTCGTCGGCGATATCAATGCGATCGAAACCGCCGCGTTCGACTTCTACGCCCGGACGGGAAGTTTTCCTCCGACGGCCTTCGGCAGCGTTCCGGCTGGACTGGAGGAGTCGCTGCCAAACGGGTTTACGTTCTCGGATGGCGAAACGACCTACGGATGGATCACGATCGACATCCCTGGCACCAGGATCATTGGTTCCATAATCAGCAACCCGAACCCGGAAATCATGACCCGCGTCGTGCAATCCCATTCGGGGCCGATTTTGGGTGGAGGCGGGTTGGTCATTCTGCTGATTGAATAGTCAGACAACGAGCAGCGGTGCAGTTACCGCTTTTTCTTCCAGATCATCCCCCGTTGGTTGATGAACTGGATCGTCGGGTCGGGCCCGTCGGTGAAAACCACGGAGAACTCCAGATCCTGCCCAAACGACGCGTAGTAGATGGTATAAGCGGTCCCCTGCTCAGCGGATTTGGATCGCACGTCCAGGATTGGGTAGATCGTCGAGTCCTGGGCACTGGTCAGAAACGTCACTGAGTCCTTAGCCACGGTGAAGGAGCGGTCCGCGTACATGGGGACAGTGGTCGTCCACCGGCCTACCATGCCGTCTGGAATCTCCACGGACCGTGGCCACAAGACCCACGCGATTGGTGCCGCCGAGAGAGCCAACACGACCGCCACGGCGAACGCGATCTGGTTCCGCCGGAGCTTGGCGCCCGGAGGTTTGACACCGGCGCCTTGGGTGGTAATGATCTCCTGCACGAGGCCCGCTAGCTCCTCGCGCGTCGTTGGAACTTCTGGCGACTGCCAGAGATTGCGCGGAGTCTTCCTCCGCTTGCCCTTCCGGCTCGCCGACTTGTCGGCGTCTCGTCTTTTCACACTCGTCACCTCGGCTGCACCACCTGGCGGATTGCCGCGTCTACCGGTCGATACACCGGCACCACCGCTTCGGTTACGTCGAGCGGCGACTGCTTCATAACCGCCAAGAACGCATCGACGATCGTCGGGTCGAAATGGTTGCCGGATTCGTGCTCGATCAGGGCGATCGCCTCGGGTGTTGGCATCCCGCTTCGGTACGGACGGGGAGACGTCACCGCGTCATATACGTCACCCACAGCCAAAACTCGAGCGTAGAAATCAATCTCCTCACCCACGAGGCCATCAGGGTATCCGCCTCCGGCAAATTTCTCATGGTGCCGCAGCACGATCGGGATGACGTCGGCGTACGCAGCGATCGGCTCCAGAATCCGAGCGCCGACGGTTACGTGATCCTGCATGACCTGCCTTTCCTCCGCGGTCAGCCTCGCAGGCTTGTCGATAATGTCCTGCGGTATGCCGATCTTGCCGATGTCGTGAAGCAAACCGCCGCGGTTGATGATCTCCATCTCTTTCTCGGTCAATCCGAGCTGCTGTGCCACCAGGAGGGACGTTTTGGTGACCCTCTCGGAGTGACCTGAGGTCCAGTGCGATTTGGCGTCGATGGTGCGTGCCAACGCTGTGAGCGCCCCGACGTTGAGTGCGTCCAATTCTTCGATGAGCCGGGTGTTGGACAAGGCGACGGCCACCTGATCGGCTAGCTGCCGAGCCTGTACCATGTCCTCATCGCTGAAAACCGGTTTGGTCCGGTAACCCAGCGCGATCACGCCCGCGAGTTGCTCCCGCATGTAGATAGGCAGGGCGAGAAACGACCTTATTCCGTGCGCGTCGAACAATGAGACATCCGCGTAACTGGGCTTGGGCTCCTCACCGTCCAGCCAAAGATGGGTGGGATTCGCGGAAAACTGCTCGGCGGCTCGCGCACTGATCCGGATGTCGCGGACCACTTTTTCGTCCGATGACGCGGCGATGGCGGCGAGCTTCCACTGTCCGTCCCCGTTCGGCACTGCGAGGCTGACGCTGAGACCGTCGCAGGCCATCACTCGTTGGGTGGCGGAAAGTATCGTGTCTATGATCGTGTCGATGTTCAAGCCCGCAAGAACGGCCCGATCGATCTCGTTGATAGCCGTGAGGGCGCTGAATTGCTTGCGCAACGTCCCGGCCATCTCGTTGAACGAGTTAGCCAGGTCCTCGAACTCATCCCCGCTGGCTACCTGCACCGGAGAGTCGAAGTCCCGCTGGGCGATACGCCGCGTCCCGCTCTGCAGCTCGACGAGCGGAGCCATGCTCTTGCGGATTTGCACATAGCTCGCGAGCATGACGACGAGAAGCGCCAGTATCACCACACGCATGAAGAACTTCCAGAAATCAGCCCTCCCGGCCAGCACCGCTGCCTTGGGTTCGCTGATCACGATGGTCCAGTCAGGCGCCGACCACGCCCTCAGAAACACCGATTGGTACCAAGCCGCATACTGCTCGCCCTGGTAGGTCCACTCGAAATGGCCGCGGTCCGCCTCGCCGATGGGTCGTGACGCGATTTCGACGTTGAGCCGGTCCAAGATCGCTTCACTGATTGGCAGCGAGCAGTACAGTGGCCGTTTGGCCGCATTGAAAACGCACAACTCCGTTCGGCGCGGCAGAAACTCTCCACCGGTGGCCAGGTACTCGGGATCGATCTCGGCCCACAGGATTCCCCCTTCTGAGTCGGCCAAGTCCAACGCCCGTCCCATGAGAATGCCCGGCCGGTCCATTGCGTCCGAGCTGCTCTCGCTCAACACTATGGTGGAGCCTGAGTGTAGCTGCCGCCGGACGGCATCCTCGGGCTGAGGGAAAAACCGCGGATTTCCCAACACCGCCGTCGGGGAGCGACCGTCAAGATGCAGCGACGCGGCAACGAAGCGCGCGCTCATGGCCGTGTCTGACGGCCCGGTTGGGACGCCATTGGCGATCCCGGAGGCCAGGATCCCAACGTTGGTTTGTAGTGACATCAGCCGCTCCAAGAGGGCATCCTTGGTCAGCCGGCCGATTTCCTCGAGACGCTCCCGGCCGTGGGCGTTCAATTGGCTGGTCACATAGCCAAACGCCACTACTGCTAGCACGCTGGTCGGAAGAAGGGCGCACATGAAGAACAGCGCCACAATGCGGCGCGCCACCCTGGTGCGGAGAAAGCTCGTGTCGATGTTCATGTCTCTGCGACCCTAAAACTTCGACGCCAGGCCTATGAACCCCCCATCGTTTGCTCGGACGATATCGTCCTGGCTGGCGCCGGCGGTCATCGGCGCTGAGGTGCTGCCGTCCTTGCCCACACTATACAGGTCGAACGTCGAGTTGACGGGCACGAGGAAACGATCCTTGCGTGCCCCCTTGGGTTTTGAGCCGTCCTCCGGAAACCTAAGATAGCGATAGGCGAACCCCCAAGGATCTCTCAAGTCGCCCCGACCGATTTCTGATAGCGAACCCGGGAGTCCCTTTCCGTCGGTCTCATAGGTCTGAAGGTCGGTCTGCACCGCCCTCACGTCTCCGATGGCGCGAGCCACCCGCGCCTTATCCAGGACCCCCTGAAACATCGGCAGCGCAATCATGACCAGCACCGCGATGATCACCACCACCATCATCATTTCGATCAAGGTGACCCCCGTATTACGGGGCCGGTTGGTATTGGCCTGCTGATGCTCTTCCATAGTGCGGCTGAGTGTCATGCTAGGCCGGGTTTTGGTGGGTGTCGCCGGCGGGGCCCGACCGGCTCTGGTGCAGCCGGTGCTGACTGTTGTACACCTTGGCTTCGCCTCCGCGCTCACAGCCGACCGAGCGAACGTCCCCCGGGCCGAGCTATCAGCCAGTCGCTGATCGGGATCATAAGTCCGTACATATTACTGACTTCCCCGCGCCGACGCGAACGGAAAGCCGTGAATGCCGCCCTATTAGTGTGGCCAATACGACCACCCAATGCAGTAACCATGCTCACACCAAGCGCCCAAAGCCGGTCGCGATCTCGCCGCCAAGCAGGATCGAAGTACGGTGGCAGGTGGCCACTCCCGGCCTCATCATACGATCTGGCACGCCGAACCGTTACTGCGTCTTGGGCTAGCGCAGTCCTGAGAGCACCGGTCTGATGCCTCGTGCTACCAATTTGCTCCTGGCCCTGAGAGCCGTAAGTCCCTATGTTGCAACGATTATGGCAGCCTGTTCCGTCATGGGAACTCAGCGGTCGCCTTGCTCCCACGCCGAGCCGAGCGAATAGGCATGCCGTAAATCTGGTCGAGGAGTCGATGGCAGGAGATGAGCATTGAACGCCGTATTGCTGCGAAGCTGGAGTAGTCGCACGAGAGTCGGCCGATGAGAGTCACACCGGTCGAAGGTCGTCGGCCTGAAGGGAAGCCGGACGCCGATCTTTCCGGGCGGGGGATTCCCGGCGATCCGGGCGGGACGCCCGCGCCGTCATCGGGCGATGGCCCCGTTCTGATTGTCGATGACGACGAGGGAATCCTCCGCGCGCACTCGAAGCTGTTGGAGCGCGCGGGGTTTACGGTGTCGTCGGTGGATAACGGCATCGCTGCGTTCGAGGCGCTTCAGACCACCCAGTTCAGCGTGATTCTGTGCGACATTCAGATGCCCGGCCTTTCGGGAATGAGCTTCTTCGAGCAGCTAGAAGAGCAGTCGCCGCAGATGGCGAGCCGCGTCGTGTTCGTGTCGGGCTTCGTCGACCAACGCGACACCCACGAGTTTCTGGTGCGCACCGGCCAGCCGTTTCTGTCAAAGCCATCGACGAGGGAAGATCTGGTCGATGCCGTGCGCAAGATGATCGAGCGCTGTCGGAGAGAATCCGGCCTGTTCGTGAGTCGTCCCAACGGCGTACCAGAAAACAGCTCCTGATTCGAACCGGCGCGGGCAGCTCCGAGTGTCGGTCCCCCCGGATCGGCGCCCCACAGCAAACCGTTTACGTGTTATCCCCATGACCGATCAGCGTTTCGCGACAGCCGTCATCGTAGGCAAACCCAATGTGGGGAAATCGTCGCTGCTGAACGCCTTGATGGGCCAGAAGCTTGCGCTGGTAAGCGACAAGCCACAGGCGACCCGCGCGCCCGTGATCGGTATCCTCACGACAAACGACACACAGCTGATGTTGGTTGACGAGCCCGGGCTGTTGGATCCTACGTACCTGTTGCAACGGGCGATGCGGGCGGCGGCGGTGGCGTGGGTGCGGCGAGCAGACATGATTCTTTACCTGCACCCGGCCGGCGGTAGCAATCCACCGCCGCTCAAAACGCTCATCCCCGAACTTTCGGAGATCACACAGCCGATCGCGATGGTCCGGACCAAAACGGACCGGTGTGGAAAGAGCCGTAAGTCGCGATCCCGACCCCGTCCCGACGTCCCGGAGTTTCCGGTGTGTGCGGAGCGGCTGACCGGGCTGGCCCCACTGGTCGAGTGGTGTCGCTCGCACGCCCCCGTGCGGCCGTTTCGGTACGATGTTGATGACCTTTCCGTACAGCCGCAACGGTTCTTCGTCACCGAGCTCGTGAGGGAGGCGGCTTTTGAGCGGTTGGGGCAGGAGTTGCCCTACTCGTTGGCGGTCGAGGTAGACGAATTTCGGGAGGGGAGTGACCCGCTGTATATTCGCGCCACGCTGTACACCGAGCGAGAGAGCCAGAAACGCATGGTGATCGGCAAGCAAGGCCGCACGATTCGAGCTTTGGGATCCGATGCGCGGCGGAAGATTGAGGAATTCCTTGGTCAGCGAGTGTATTTGGACTTATGGGTGAAGACGTTGGCCAAGTGGCGGTCCAAACCTCACGCTGTCGCGCGATTCGGCTTTCGCGAGGAGATCGGAGGGCAAATATGAGGTCACGGGCATTTCCGGCCGATCGACTCTGCCGGCTCGGGCGTGCCGTTGTTTGCCTGGTCTGCCTCGGTGTCGGGCGCGGGGGCGGGGGCGAGCCGGCGCAGGCTCAAACGAGTGGGGATGGGGCCGCAGACTTCGGGGCGACATTCCTTCTCGTTCCCGTAGGTGGCCGGGCTGCCGCCCTCGGACAGGCTGCGATCGCCGACGGCGGGAGCAGCGAAGCCGCCTTCTGGAACCCGGCCGGTCTGGCGCTGATGGAGCACGGGGAGGTCGCGGCCCACCATGCCAAGACGTTCATCTCCAGTAACACGGCGCTCTCAGCGTATTTTCGGGTCAGCCGAGTGGGGATCGTGGGGGTGTCGGCGTATCTAGTGGATTACGGGTCACAGGAGGTGACCATCCCTGGCGGGCCCACGTCGGGCAAGTTCTCGCCCAAAAACGTGCTATTGCTGGCATCGTACGCCACGCGAGTGGGATCGAAACTGGGCTTCGGCGTGAATTACAAGCTGATCCAGTTTCGCCAGGATTGTTCTGGTGATTGCCGCCTATTTCCATCGGTGGTGGGCACGACCCACGGCATCGACGTCGGTTTGCAGTTCGGTCGAAAGGATTCACCGCTCCGATTCGGCGTCGCTGTGCGTCACGCCGGGTTCAGGCTCCAACTCGAGGACAGCGATCAGGCGGATCCGCTCCCGACGCGGCTCGAGTTCGGAGTCGTCTATAGGGTGCTGATACCACCGCCTTCCCTCGATGCTCAGCCGCTCGACGCGCGCGTGTTGCTGGATATCGAGAATCGATGGGGTGAGTTCCACGATCCTCGGGCTCGAATCGGCGTGGAGCTGGGGTATCTGGATCTGATCCGGTTGCGAACCGGGTACGCGTTTATCGATTCAGAGACGCGGGGTCCGTCGGTAGGGCTCGGAGTCCGGTTCGGGCGCCTTTCCGTCGATTTCTCGCGGGTGTTCTACGATTCGTCCAACTTCGACGAGCCTGTCTACATCAGTCTCCGGGCCGGCATCTAGAGGTTTGGCTCGTCGCGCTGCGGTGGCCCTCCTCGTCGCCACGCTCCCGGCTCCGCTGGAAGCACAGGCGAACCCGCCGTCCGCCGGGTCGCACGTCGAATTTCCCCCGATGGTCCAGCGACCGGCAGGCTTCCCGCCCACACGGGGTCTCGGAGAATTCCTGCCTCCGGCCGCGTCTGCCGTGGTTCCGGGCGCGGGCCAGCTACTGCTTGGTCAAGACCGCGGGGTTCTCTACCTCGTTGCCGAGGCACTATTCCTCACCCGCTTCCTAACCTTTGCTGCCACTGCCCACCGCGAGGGGGATCGTTTTCGAGACATTGCCTTTGTGGTGGCGCGGGGACCGTTTTCGCCCAGCGTGCGGGACACGACTTTCGAGTACTTTGAGCAGATGGCAAGGTTTGTGGAGAGCGGTCCCTTCGATGCCGACCCGGCTCCCGGCCTACAGCCAGCGACCGACGAGCGTACGTTCAACGGCCGCATCTGGGCGCTGGCCCGCCGCACGTTTTTTCCGAGTGCGAACGTGTCACCCGACCCGACGTCGCCAGCGTACCAGCGCGCGTTGGCGTTCTACGAAGACCGCGCCATCGGACTGAATTTTGCGTGGTCGTGGGCCGGTGCGGAATTCCAGCAAGACGAATTCACCCGCACCATCGCTCGGCGCAACGATGCTGCGAGACGGAGGTCTGCCGCACTGGGGTTTCTGCTGGCCAACCACATGCTGAGTGCACTCGATGCATTTGTTTCTGGGCGGCTCTCAACTGGCGCGTCGCTTCAGACGGCTCTCTGGAACGCGCACCCCTACAGTGTCGATCTGGCATTCCGGGCGTTCGTTGCCGTCCCGTTCTGAGCCGCGGATCGGCTTTTCCCAAGCTCGGCAGCAGGTGAATTGACTTCGCCGTAGGAGACCTCTAAGTTAGGGTCCCTTTTCACTTTACGAGCGGAGCCTGGTGCGGAATCGACCGACGGTACTCTACTTTTCTGCGGCTGGCCGTGATGTTCCCGATCTAATTTCCGACTGGATCGAAGCAAAAAACTTCTCGCTCGTTCGATATGATGATCGTGAAGTGGCCGAGATACACGCGGTGCGGAGTCCACCGAATTTCGTCATCGTGGATGCCGATGGCATGGCATCGGAGGGAGCGGCGTTTTGCCGCAGTCTGAAATCCGATCCCTACACGTCGATCGTTCCGGTGGCAGTCGTGGCGAGCGCGCACTCCGCGGCCGACGTAGGCGCATGGTTTGATGCCGGCGCTGACGAGGTTATCACACCGTTATTCGAGGCTCGCGAGCAACGGGGTCGGTTGGATGGATTGCTGGTGCGTACCGAGCGCAACGTCTCCGTTCATCCATCCACTCGGCTTCCGGGAACGACTGAGATCGAACGCGAAATGCGCACGCGCATCGATGCTGATGCGACCTTCGCGGTATGCTACGCCGACCTCGATCATTTCAAGGAGTACAACGATCGGTACAGTTATCGCGATGGCGATCGAGTCATCTTCTTGGTTTCCAAAATTCTCAGCGACATCGTCAAGGGGTTGTGCCACAGGAATGGGTTCGTAGGGCATATCGGCGGCGACGATTTCATCATGGTGCTGCAGATGGAGGACGTGCAAGAGGTCTGCAGTGAGATCATTGCGGTCTTCGACTTGCTCATCCCATATCAGTACAACCAACAAGACCGAGATGCGGGGTACTTCTTCGGGCGTGATCGTCGGGGGCAACTGTATCGGGTACCGCTGATGACGCTATCGATTGGTATCGTGACGAATGAGCTGCGACGGTTTGGTCACCCGGCCCGCGCGAGCGAGCTTGCCACCGAGATGAAGAGTTATGCCAAGACGCTGCCGGGCTCGGTTTTCGTGGTGGACCGCCGGCGTGACGCCGACCGGCTCGAGAATGGACATCAGGGGTCGATCGAGGCATGAACGTCCACTGTACGTCGTGCGGAACGGTCTATCGGGTAGATCCGGCAAAAGTATCTGAGGCCGGGGTTCGGGCGCGATGCACGGTGTGCTCCAATGTGATAGCGATAACCGCTACCGGCGATCGGCAACCAGAGGTTGCCCCGGTGCTAGCTGCGGCCCCACGGCGATCTCAAGAACAAATGGCGGCTCAGGGTTTGGGGGACGCGTTCATTCCGGTGCCGGATGACGCCCAACTGTCTCCGCCCCCGCCCCCCCGCCCGCCCCGGCTGCGACGCCCGATGTCCCTCCGCCTGTCGCTCCGGCGCCAGCACCATCAGCGCCGGTGGCTCCTGAGCCCCCGCCCCCTGTGGTGGCCGTGCCCGAGCCCACTCCGGCCGTTGCCCGGGAGAGTAAGCCTCCGGCCGCGGCGCTCGCGCCTCCGGTAACTGCGCCCGTAACCGCAGCGGCACCGCCTGCCGCTCGTGCCGCCCCGCCGGCTTCGGGCCTGCGGCTGGCGCAGCCGTTTGCCGAGCCGGCCGGCAAGGCGGAACCAGCGGCACCGCCAGCAGTTCCGGCACGGCCGTCAGCCCCGGTGTTCCGTCCCACCCCGGGGCAACCGGTACAAGCCGTGCCCGTGACCGAACCCAGGCCCACGGTGCCAAGCGCCCCCGCGGTGCCACTGGCGGCCCCCGTCCAACCGCCAGGCGCAGCTCCGGCAGCGGCCAGTCCGCCCGAGACCGCCCCAGCTCCCGTCAGTCCGCCGCAAGCGCCAGCGGCAGCCGCTCCTCCAGTTGTTGAGGCGCCTGCCGCGCCCGTTGTGGCCGCTCCGCTTCCCAGCCCGCCCGCCGCCCAGATCGCCCCGGAGCCGGTTGAGGTTCCTGCGGCGCCGCCTACGGCGCCCAGCCCCCTCCCCCCCAAGAAGCCGATCAACCCGTTCCTGTCCAAAGATCCGAATCAGAAAGCGCGGCGGCTCGCCCGGGCGCTCATTTCCGACATGATCGTCTATCAGCCGGATAAGCGGCGAAAAGCCCTGCAAGAGGGCAACTTGAAGGAGGTCTTCGACGAGGAAATCAAGAAGAGCTGGGAACAGTACGTGGGTGATATCGGCGAAGAGCTTGCCAATTCGACCTCGTTCTTCAATGAGGCCCTCAACGAGATTCTCGCGGGAGGTCAGTCCGTGTTCTGAGGAGTGGTGTTTCACCGCGAACCACATGTAAATTGTTGTCAACACGAGCCGTCGGTCCCATCGGGCAGGGCGGCTCGCGTTATATTAGTGCTATTGAAACGACCATCGGGAGCCCGAAGTGAGCCAAATTCACGACACTCTCCGCGACATCGAAAGACGCCTACTCGAACTTCGAGGTTTTCTTTGACCTCGATGCCCGACTCTCCCGCCTAGAGAAACTCGAGGCCTCGATGGCCGCCCCAGGTTTTTGGGACGATGCCGCCAAGGCCCGCGCGGCCGTGGACGACATGCGGCGGATCAAGCGGTGGACCGAGCCATTCGCCGATCTCTCGGCCCTTTTGCGGGATGCTGCCGAAATGGCAGATCTGCTCGATGACGATCCCGACCCCGAAATCCAATCCGGTTTGGAGGGGGAGGTGCAGCAGCTGGTCGAATCCCTTGAGCGACTCGAACTGCAGAACATGCTCCAGGGCCCCGACGACCAGCGATCGGCCCTTGTGACCATCCATCCCGGGGCTGGTGGGACGGAATCACAGGACTGGGCGCAGATGCTCATGCGGATGTACACCAGATGGGCCGAGCGGCGATCGTATGAGGTCGTGGTGCTCGACCTGCTGCCCGGCGAAGAAGCCGGAATCAAATCCGTGTCGATGGAGATGCGTGGTGACTTCGCCTACGGCTACCTCAAGGCGGAGAAGGGCGTGCATCGTCTAGTGCGGATCTCTCCCTTCGATGCGCAATCTCGCCGGCACACCTCGTTCGCCTCGGTGTTCGTGTACCCCGTGGTGGATGATTCGATCGAGATCGACCTCCGCGAAGATGACATCGAGATGGAGGTGTTCCGGGCGTCCGGGGCGGGTGGGCAGCACGTGAACAAGACGTCGTCGGCTGTGCGTCTGCGGCACGGGCCGAGTGGCCTCGTCGTGTCGTGTCAGCAGGAACGCAGTCAGTTCAAAAACCGTGCGACCGCGATGAAGATGCTCAAGTCTGCCCTTTACGAACGGGCGCGGGAGGAGCAGGAGCAAGAAAAGGCGAAGGTCGAGGCGACCAAGAAGGAAATTGGCTGGGGAAATCAGAGTCGTTCATACGTGTTTCAGCCCTACACGATGGTGAACGACCACCGCACAGAACTAAAGGTCACTGATGTCCAAAAGGTTATGGACGGCGACTTGGATCAGTTTATCTACGCGTATCTGAAGCGCTACGGGAGTCGGGCGGCGTGACGGGGACGAAGGAGATCTCGTACATCGAGGCGGCGCGCCGCGAGAAGCTGGAGGCGCTAGTGGCACGCGGCATCGAGCCATTCGCCTACCGCTACGAGCGGACGCACACGGCACGTGAGGCGCTGGAGGCGTACCAGGGGGAGGAGGGTGGGGGAGACGAGGACGTGTCCGTGAGCGTGGCTGGGCGAATCGTCGCGCTGCGTCCGCACGGCAAGAGCACATTCATGCACCTCGGGGACCACACGGGGAAAATCCAGGTCTACTTCAAGCGAGACGATCTGGGCGATGAAGCGTACGACCTGCTGAAATTGATGGATCTGAGCGACCACATCGGGGTGCGCGGCAGTCTCATGCGGACTCGGACGGAAGAGATCACCGTTCGGGCGGAGCACGTGGAACTCCTGGCAAAATCGCTCCGTCCGTTGCCCTTGGGAAAGGAAGACGCCGATGGTCGGCGACATGGCTTGCTGGCGGATGCGGAGACCCGGTATCGCCAGCGCTACGTCGATTTGGCTGTCAACAGCGACGTGCGGGAAGTCTTCCAGTTGCGGGCGACAGTTATTCGTCTCATGCGCCGGTTTTTCGACGAACGCGGCTTCACCGAAGTGGAAACTCCGGTGCTACAGCCCTTGTATGGCGGCGCCATGGCCCTGCCGTTCATCACGCACCATGAAGCCTTGAATGCCCAGCTGTACCTGCGTATTGCCGATGAGTTGTATCTCAAGCGCTGCATTGTGGGCGGGCTCGACCGCGTGTACGAGATTTGCCATGATTTTCGGAACGAAGGTGTGGATCGGTTGCATAATCCCGAGTTTACGATGCTTGAGTTTTACCAGGCATATGCCGATTACACGGACATGATGTCCGTCCTGGAAGCCCTGGTGTCGGGCATCGTTCACGAGGTACGCGGGTCACTGCAAATCAATGATTTTGGAACGACCCTGGACTTCTCGGTGCCGTGGCGGAGAGTCGATTATGCGGAATTGTTTCAACAGCACGCCGGCATAAGTGTATTTGGTTCAGATGCGGAGCTTCGCGCGCGGCTCCGTTCGCACGATGATGCTGTGGATGTCGACGGGATGTCGCGGGCAAAAATGCTCGACGAGGTCTTCAAGGTCTTCGTCGAGCCGGGGCTCACGCAACCGACCATCGTGCGGGATCACCCGATTGAGATTTCGCCGTTTGCGAAGTCGAAACGAGGAGAACCGCGTCTCACGGAGCGATTCGAGTTTTTTGTCAACGGCATTGAGCTGGCCAATGCGTTCAGCGAGCTAAACGATCCCGATGATCAACGTCGCAGGTTCGAGATTTTGGCCGCTGCGCGGGAAGCGGACATGGCGCCGGTGAACGTGATCGACGAAGACTACATTCGCGCGCTGGAATACGGGATGCCACCGACCGGCGGGCTCGGCCTGGGTGTAGACCGATTTGTGATGCTCCTCTCGGGGCGTAGCAATATTCGCGACGTCATCTTGTTCCCAGCGTTGAAGTCGAAGGAATGAAAAGCCTCGAGTGGAAAATTGCCGTGCGCTACCTGCGCAGTAGGCGGTCGTCGCGCCTCGTTTCGCTGATCACGCTGATCGCGACGGGGGGAGTCGCCGTCGGTGTGACGGCATTGATCGTGGTGGTGGGCGTCATGAATGGATTGCAGGCCGAGCTGCGCGGAAAGATCCTCATCGCGAGTCCACATGTCCGCATTCTCACCTTCGGAGCGGGGCTACGCATCGACGATTGGCGCACCACACTCGATGTGATTCGTCAACACCCTGATGTCGAGACGGCAGCGCCGTTCGTGATAAGCCAAGGATTGGTACGGGCAGGGGCTGACTACACGGAGGGCGTTCGGGTATTGGGCATCCAACCCGACACCGGGGCTATGTCGGTGACACCGTTGCCGCGATACTTCGTCAGCGGCGACTTGGGTTTTGCCACAGCGCTGGACGCGGTGGACGGCGGAATCGTGCTGGGTCACCGGCTGTCTCAGCGGTTGTTGGCCTATGAGGGCGACGAAGTGACCGTCATCTCATCGGCGGGAAGCAAGTTCAACGCGGCGGTGGGCAGCTTCATTCCCAGCTACTGGACGTTCGAGGTCACGGGACGCTTCGACACGGGGATGTTCGAGTACGACAACAGCTATGTCGTGCTCCCTCTCGAGCTTGCGCAGCGGTTCTCCGGATTGAACGACGCCGTAAGCGGAATCGATGTCCGGGTTTCCGATCCCATGATCGCGCCGCGCGTTGGGCGCGAGCTGGAGGAGCGATTGGGTTACCCATACCGATCGGTCGATTGGCAGGAGCAGAATAGCCAGCTGTTTTCGGCACTCCAGCTGGAAAAGCTGGCGATGAGCCTCATCCTGTTGTTGATCGTGATCGTTGCGGCGTTCAACATCGTTGGAACGTTGACGATGATGGTGACCGACAAGACTCGGGAGATCGGTATTCTTCGGGCGATGGGATTGCCCGCGAAATCCATACGGCAAGTGTTCGTGCTCCAGGGAACCATCATCGGGCTCGTGGGCACCACCGTGGGCGCCATAACCGGTCTGGCCCTGGCTCGGCTGTTCGATCGGGGGCAGCTCATCAAGCTGGACGCGTCGGTGTACTTCATCGACCACCTGCCTGTGCAAATACAGTGGCTCGATTTCTCAATGGTCGTGGGTGCGAGTTTGTTGGTGGCCACCATTGCCACGATCTACCCGGCGCGCCGTGCGGCGGACCTCACGCCGGTGGAAGCGATCAGACACGAATGAGCGCGATCGTGGAAGCCCGCGGTTTGCGGAAGACCTATCGTGGGGGTGATGCCGCAGACGTGGACGTGCTGACGGACGTCAATCTGGCGGTCCATCGCGGAGAGGTGGTGGCTGTTGTCGGGCCAAGCGGAGCCGGCAAGAGCACCCTCCTCCATCTGTTAGGGGCTCTCGACATTCCTTCGGGCGGAGAGATCGTGCTCGACGGACATTCGTACCCGAGCATGACGCCACTGGAGCTCGATGTGTTGCGGAATCAGAAGATCGGATTCGTCTTCCAGTTTCATCATCTTCTTCGTGAGTTTACCGCGCTCGAGAACGTGATGATGCCGCTGCTGATCGGCGGGACCGACGCGCGGCGCGCGCGGTCGCGGGCCGAAGAGGTGTTGGCCCGCGTGGACCTAGCCGGCCGTATGGCTCACCGGCCGGCCCAGCTGTCGGGTGGGGAACAGCAGCGCTGTGCCGTCGCGCGCGCCCTGGTGACCGATCCCAAGGTGCTCCTGGCGGACGAACCGTCCGGCAACCTCGACGAGGCCAACGCCGACCGGCTGCACGACTTGCTGTTCGACCTGGCGCGAGATCTCGAAACCGCACTGGTCCTCGTCACACACAATCGCTCGCTGGCAGACCGGTGCGACCGTACGGTGTTATTGGCCAACGGTCGACTGGAGCCGGCCACGATCACGGAGGCCACGTCCTAGATGCAATGTGACCGCTGTAGTGAACGACCGGCGTCGGTTCATCTCACACAGATCGTGAACAACTCTGTCACGACGGTCCATTTGTGCGACCAGTGTGCGGCGGGGAAGGGGGTACAGACGAATGCCTCGGTGGCCAAGTTCCCGCTGTCCGATTTTCTTGCGTCGATGGGCAAAGCTGGGGGGGGGGGCGGGGGCGGCGAAGTCACTGTCGGCGATGACGCGACGCTATGCGATTTCTGTCAGGGGACGTTGAAAGATTTCCGCGACACCGGCCGACTTGGCTGTCCGAATTGCTACGCCGCTTTCGGACAACATCTTCGAGACCTCCTCCGCCGCTTGCATGGGTCCAACCAGCACGTTGGCGAGCGGTACGAGGGTGCGCAGTCGATGCCGGAGCCGCGTGATACCAAGATCGGGACGCTGCGGAATCAGCTGCAGAGGGCCGTGGAGGTCGAGAACTTCGAGCTGGCGGCTGAACTGCGCGACAAAATCAAGGTGATCGAATGACCTTTGACCCCGACCTGCTCCCCGACGGCGGCATGTTGTGGCTGGACGCGAGCGGTCCGGAGGGCAACATCGTGCTCTCCACGCGGGTGCGCCTGGCTCGCAATCTTGCGGGGAGACGATTTACGATCAGAGCCGAGCCGGCCGACTGTGATACCGTGTTGGCCGAGGTCGAGCGGGCGAGTCGCGCGTCTCAGCAACTCCGCGACGCGCCGGTGATTCGGCTTCAGGACATGGATCTAATCGAGAGGCAGCTATTACACGAGAGGCGTTTGGTGTCCAGGGAGTTGGCGGGGTTGGAAGGGGAGGGGGATCGCGGGGTCCGGCCTGGCTCAGCCCTTCTTACGGACGGGGTCGTGGGCGTCATGGTCAACGAGGAAGACCACGTGCGTCTCCAGTGCCTCAAATCGGGATTTGCACTTGACGAAGCCTACGCGGATCTCGAACGCCTCGACGCGGAACTCGGGAAGGAGCTGGCCTTCTCGTTCCACGAAGAGTTTGGTTATCTTACGTCCTGCCCGACGAATACCGGAACGGGGCTGCGGGCCTCCGTGTTGATCCACCTTCCCGGTCTTGTGCTCACGAAAGAGATAGCCAAAGTCCTCCGAGGACTCTCCCAGGTCGGGCTCACGTTCAGGGGCCTGTATGGGGAGGGGAGTGAGGTCGTGGGCAATTTCTTCCAACTCTCCAACCAGACCACCCTGGGGAAGTCGGAAGAGGACCTGCTCGATCATCTGGGCGATATGGTGCGGAAGGTGATCGAGTACGAAGAGCAAGCCCGGCACATTCTGCAACGGGATGCCCCAAACGTCATTGCCGACAAGGTGTGGCGTGCCTACGGTTTGCTGAGGTACGCTCGGAGCCTCTCCTTCGAGGAGACCATGAACCTGCTAAGTGGGGTGAGGCTCGGTGTTGGACTGAACCTCATATCCGATGTCAGTGTATATACACTGAATAAGCTGCTGATCTTCACCCAGCCGGCCCACTTGGCGTGGCGGGCGAAGAAAGGGTTGGACGACCCGGATTTGCCAATGATGCGGGCGAGCTACACTCGACAGTTACTCGAAGCGGAGGTTGCACGGTAACCGCAACGGCAGTCCGGGAAACATACTAAGGGAATAAACGGGTCCGGAAATGAACGGATACAATTTCACCGATCGAGTACGCAAAGTCCTCCAGATGGCACGAGAGGAAGCTGCGCGCCTGCACCATGAGTACGTGGGGACCGAGCACATTCTGCTAGGGTTGATCCGAGAAGGTGAGGGCGTGGCCGCGGCGGTGTTGACGAACCTCAATGTGGATCTGGACGAGATCCAGCAGAAGATCGAGGAGACGGTCAAGAAAGGGAAAGCCCCCGCCGCTGCGGGTCCCGACCTGCCGTACACCTCGCGGGCCAAGAAGGTGCTTGAGCTGGCCATGAGTGAGGCACGGGAGTTGAATCACTCGTACGTTGGTACGGAGCACCTGTTGCTCGGTCTATTGCGCGAGGAGAAGGGAATCGCGGCACAAGTCCTGACGGATGCGGGCGTAAACCTGGAACAGGCTCGCGCCGAGACGTTGCGGTTATTAGGAAGCGACATGCCGGCCGGACCCAAAGGGAGTGGCCAGTCTCAGGCGGTGCCCCGTACCGAGAAGAAGTCCAAGACTCCGGCGCTCGACCATTTCTGCCGCGATCTCACGGCGCTTGCAACAGACGGCCAACTCGATCCGACCATCGGACGAGAGAGCGAAATCGAACGGGTGATCGAAGTGCTGTCCCGCCGGAAGAAAAACAACCCCGTGCTCATTGGTGAGGCCGGTGTAGGAAAGACAGCAATCGTCGAAGGGCTTGCATCCCTCATCGCGTCCGGCAACGGACCTGAGGCGCTACGGCAGCACAGGGTGCTGGCGCTCGACATGGCCGCCGTCATCGCGGGTACGAAGTATCGCGGGCAGTTTGAGGAGCGCCTCAAGGCGGTCATGAACGAGATCGCTCAAGACAAGAAAATCATTCTGTTCATTGACGAGCTGCATACGCTGGTCGGTGCGGGCGCTGCGGAGGGAGCAATCGACGCCTCCAATATGCTGAAGCCGGCGCTGGCCCGGGGCGAGTTGCAATGTGTGGGCGCCTCCACCCTCAACGAGTACCGCAAATACATCGAGAAAGATGCGGCACTCGACCGGCGCTTCCAGACCGTGATTGTCGATCCTCCCACGGTGGAGCAAACGATCGAGATCCTCAAAGGGCTGCGGCAACGGTATGAAGACCACCATCGCATCGTGATTCCCGACGACACGCTGGATGTCGCGGCCAAACTCTCCGAGCGCTATATCACGGACCGATTTCTACCCGACAAAGCGATCGACGTGATCGATGAAGCAGGGGCCCGCGCCCGATTGGCTGCGCAAGTACCACCGCCGGAAGTCGCGCGGTTGAAGGAAGAACTCGATGGCCTCAATCGTGAAAAGGACGAGGCGGTCCGCGACCAGAATTTCGAGAAGGCCGCGGCGCTCCGCGATCAAGAGCGCGAACTCCAGGGAGAGATTCGCAAGAAGCAGGAGGATTGGGAGCACGAACGCCAAACGCATCGTCCGACCATAGCCGAGGAGGAGATTGCTTTCATCGTGTCTCGCTGGACGGGCATCCCGGTCACGCGGCTGCAAGAAGCCGAGACCAAGCGGTTGTTGCGGATGGAAAGCGAACTGCACGAGTCCGTGGTCGGTCAGAATCAAGCTATCGATGTGATCTCGAGGGCGATTCGGCGCTCGCGGGCGGGGCTGAAGGACCCGAACCGTCCAATCGGTTGTTTCATTTTCAGCGGCCCCACCGGGGTGGGAAAAACCGAACTGGCGCGTGCTCTGGCAAGGTTCCTCTTTGCCGATGACAAGGCGCTGATTCGTGTGGACATGTCTGAGTACATGGAAAAGTTCAGCGTGAGCCGCTTGATCGGCGCGCCACCCGGATACGTGGGGTATGAAGATTCCGGTACGCTCACGAAAGCTGTGCGCCGGAAGCCGTACTCAGTGGTGCTCTTGGACGAGATCGAGAAGGCTCATCCCGATATCTTCAACATCCTGCTGCAGGTGCTCGACGAGGGCCACCTTACGGATAACTATGGTCGCGTGATCGATTTCAAGAACACGGTCGTGATCATGACGTCCAACGTTGGAGCGCGGGACATCACGAAAGGGAAAGCGCTCGGGTTTGCCCAACCCGACAGCCAAACGAGTTTCGAGCGGATGGAAGAGAAGGTCAAAGACGAGATCAGTCGGGTGTTCAATCCCGAGTTCCTGAACCGCGTGGACGACACTATCGTCTTCCATCCATTATCCCGGGAGCACATTGCGCAGATTGTGGGGATCATGTTCGCAGACGTCCAGTCGAGAGTCACGGATGAAGGCCTGACTCTCACACGAACTGATGCCGCGACGGAATTCTTGGTCGAGCATGGCTACGACGAGAGCTTTGGCGCTCGTCCGCTGAAGCGAGCGATCCAGCGATATGTGGAAGATCCGTTGTCGGACAAGATCCTGTTGGGCGAGTTCGGGGCGGGAGATGAGATCCGAATCGACGTCGCCGAAGATGGTGAGAAGCTGGTTTTTAGTGCCATGGCCGGGACCAAGAAGGCGTAGGTGAGGACGATGGGCGCAGCGGGCAGGACGAGCGTCGCGCTGGCGGTGCTTGTCGCCGGGCTGGTTCCCGGGGTGCAGGCCCAACAGCGGTCGGAGACGACCGTTTTCGACAGCATCGCAGTAGTCGGCGCCAACCGGCAAGGGCGGTCCGCAGTGCTAAGTCGCGTCAACATCGCACTGGGGCAGCCCATCGGTTTTCTCGACGTGCAACGCGCGATTGAAGCGCTTTACGCCACCGGTCAGTTCGCGGATATCCAAGTTCTCCAAGCCACCGTTGATGGTGTCGAGATTCTCCAGTTCCGCGTCGTCGAGCGACCGCTCATGATCGGATGGGACTTGCGCGGCGCGTCCAACCTGTCGGAGCGGTCCGTGCGTGGCAAGATCCGACTGATCGCCGGCAGGCCGTACAACCCCGCTGATGTTGCGGCGGCGCGGGCCGCGATCGATTCCCTGTATAAGAAGGAGGGATACTACCAAACTCGTGTCGAGGCGACCGTGTTTCCCCAAGAAGACGGCCGGGTTCGACTCACGTTCGACATCACCGAAGGCAGCCGGGTCGCCATTAGCCGAATTATCATCGAGGGCAACGAGGCGTTTACCGCCGACGAGATCGTGAGCCACATGAGCACGAAGCCGGAAGGCTTCTTTTGGTTCAAGAAGGGAGAGTACGACGAGTTGAAGGTCGAGCGCGATGTCCGCGAGCAACTGCCCGCGTTCTATGCCTCTCGGGGATATATCGACTTTCAAGTGCTGCGCGACACGTTGGTGATCAACGAGAGTACAGGCAAAGCCACGCTCATCGTCTCGGTTGACGAGGGCGATCAATACAAGGTGGGAACCTTTGAGATCCTAGGGAACCGGGAATTCACCAGGCAACAGCTCGAACAGTTTTATCCATTCGGCCGCGAAACCACTGGTGGATTTCTCGGTATCGGAGGCGGTGGGGACGACGGCGGTGTGTTCGACGAAACGCGGTGGGGTGCCGCCACGGAGGATGTCAGCACGTTGTACTTCAACAACGGCTACATCTACGCGCAGGTGCGAGAGTCGATGTCCCGCCGGACCGGACCCGACGGGGAGAAGCTGGTCGATCTTCGATGGAACGTGATCGAAGGGGCCCCGGCCATTGTCAATCGGATTCACATCGTCGGGAACACGATTACCCATGAGAGCATCATTCGGCGCGCCATCTTCATGGTGCCGGGCGATGTATTTCGGCAGGATGCTCTGATTCAGTCGTATCAGGCGATCTCCAACATCGGCTTCTTCGAACAGCCGATGCCCACGCCGACTACGGGCCAAGCCAATCAGCAGGGCGATGTGGACGTGATCTTTACGGTGGTAGAGCGGCGCACCGGCAACGTGAACTTCGGCGCATCGCTGGGTCAGGGAACGGGCATCGGCGGGTTCATCGGGATGGAGGAGCCCAACCTGTTCGGCAAGGGAAAGCGGATTCAATTCCAACTGCAGTTTGGCAGCAATCTCAACGACTTCAACGTTGGGTACACCGATCCGGCGATTCGCGGAGGCCTGGTGTCGGGCAACCTGCGGCTGCACAACACGCGGCAACGCTTTACGGTGGCGGATCTCGGTCGCATCACGACGAGGGGTGGAACGCTTCAATTTGGATTCCCGCTGTTCGGATCGAGGTTCACTCGAATTCTCGGATCTTACACGCTCGAACAAAGTGATTTCGATTCGCCGACGCTGGCTCCTCGTTTCAATTGCCGAAATTGTGTACTGTCCAGCGTCAGCACGTCGGTCGTGCGAGACACACGAATCGGTCTGCCGTTTGCCACAGGAGGCACGCTTCACCATTTCGAGCTATCGCAAAACGGTGGGCCCCTGGGTGGCAGCGGCAATTTCCGACGGGCGACCTTCGAAGGTCGGTGGTATGCGCCACTGACCCAGTTCAGCCTGGACGCGGGAGGAGGCGGCCTACAGTTCCTGCTGGGGTTGACGGTGAAGACAGGCTTTGTATGGGGCGATGCCGGTCCCCACTTCCGACAACTATTTGCCATGGGCGGCACGCAGTTCGGGATTCCGCTTCGGGGGTACGACGAGTTCGCGATCACGCCGAACGGATTCGACCCGTCGGCGAGCGGCTCGTTTGCCAGTGGTGTCAACGCCTTCGGCGCATCCTACGCGGCGTTCACCGGCGAGGTCGGGCTGCGATTGAGTCAGGCGCTGTACGTGAACACGTTCATGGACGCCGGTAATGTGTGGGCGCGTCCCGAGCAGTTCAATCCGACCCGGTTGTTCAGGGGAGCGGGTGTGGGAGCGAGCGTACTTTCGCCGCTAGGTCCCCTCGGTCTCGATTACGCGTACGGGTTCGACCGGACGGACGTGGCAGGCAACCCGAATCCTGGGTGGCAGTTCCACTTCAAGTTGGGGAATTTCTTCTAAACTTCGCCCTTGCTTGGCGATGAAGGTGGCGCAATCATGAAACGCAAATGGGCTCTCTGGGCACTCATTCTGGTCGTGGCGACCGGCGTTGCCGCTACGAACCGTCAATCGGCACCGACCATCGGTCTCGTGAACCTTGAAATGATCATGCAGCAAACGCCGGGTTATGCCGAAGCGCTGCAGGCGTTCGAGGAGGAATTCCAGCCGTTCGAGGACGAGATCCAGGCGATGATCCAGCGGCGCGACTCGATGATTCAGGAGTACGAACGCCAGCAAGTCGTGTTGAGCCCGACCTCGCGGCAAGAAAAAGAGACCGAGATCCGGGATCTCCAGCAGCGGTTCGAGCAGCGCGCCCAAGAGCTGCAATCTCGCTCGCAGGCGCGAGAACGAGAACTCGTGGCCCCGCTCGAGCAAAGGGTTCAGGCCATCATCGAAGGCATCCGGGCCGAGCGCAACCTTGGGATCGTGTTTGACCTCGCTTCGATTCAGGGAGTCGCGGCCTTCGATCGGGCGTTGGACCTCACGCCCCTTGTCGTACAGAGGTTGCAGCAGTCGCAATAAGGCGTTTGTGAGTTCGTCGCGCCGATTGACGGCCGGTCAGGTGGCCGAGCTTGCCGGCGGTGAACTGATCGGGAACGCCGAAGTCGTGATCGCCGGCTTAGCCCCGCTCGATAGGGCTGGGCCCGGCGATTTGTCTTTTCTGGTATCTCCCAAGTACCTCAGAAGCTTCCACGAGTCCCACGCCGGGGTCGTGCTAACAACGCCGGAATTTCGGAACCACGAGCCGGGCCCGGCCACACGTATTGTCGTCCCGTCGCCGTACGCCGCCCTCGTGCGAGTCCTGCCGGCGCTGCATCCGGTTGCGACTCCCCCCTGGGGCGTGGATCGGACCGCCGAGATTGGTGCTGGGACGCGGTGGGAGGGCCGGATCGCGCTGGGGGCGGGGGTTGTGGTCGGGCGCAATGTGCGCTTTGGCGTCGATTGCGTGCTTCATCAGCATGTGGTGGTGGGTGACGACGTGACTCTGGGAGACGGCTGTCGGCTGGATGCGCAGGCGGTTGTCGAGGGCGGTGCGAAGCTCGGCGCACGAGTCGTGCTGCATGCGGGAGCCCGCGTCGGCACGCCCGGATACGGTTACGTAGAAGTTGAGTCGGGGCACGAACGCATTCCCCATTTGGGCAAGTGCATCCTCGGAGATGACGTGGAGATCGGGGCGAACACCACCGTCGATCGGGGGGGGGTGGGCGACACCGAGATCGGAGCCGGGACGAAGGTCGACAATCTGGTCCAAATCGCCCACAACGTGCGGATTGGGGAGCGGTGTTTGATCCTAGCGCAGGTGGGAATCGCCGGCAGTACTGTGATCGAGGATGAGGTAATCCTAGCCGGGCAGGCGGGTCTTGCCGGGCATCTCACCGTCGGCCGCCGCGCCCGGATCGGTGCTCAGGCAGGCGTCATCGGCGACATCCCCCCCGGCGCGACGGTGTCTGGGTATCCAGCTAGGCGGCATCGGGAGGTCTTGCGTCACGCGGCGGTCTTGAGACGCCTGTCACCTATCGTGAGCCGGCTGGAGGCGATCGCCGAGGGGAGCGGGGGGGGAGAGCCGCATGAACGGGCGCGGTAGGATGTCTATTCGGCGACCGGTGTCGATCGCCGGCGTCGGCCTGCACACGGGCGCGGATGCGACGCTGACGTTTCGCCCTGCCGAAGCCGGCCAGGGGGTGGCGTTTCGTCGCGTGGATCTCGCAGACACGCTTCCCATTCCGGCGCTCGCTGCCGCGGTGAAGACGGCCGACCGGCGAACGGTCCTCGGCAACGGAGACGTGTCAGTCGACACGGTGGAGCATGTCTTGGCTGCGGTAGCGGCCCACGAGATCGACGATTTGTGGATCGATGTGGACGGTGCCGAGGTTCCTATCCTCGACGGAAGTGCGGCGCCGTTCTTCGATCTATTGGAGGGTGCGGCGATCGTCTGCGTGGGTGGGGAGGTGCGGACCTTCTCGATCTCGACGACGCTCAGCGTGCGATGTGGGGAGGCGGAATATCGGGTGACTCCGGGGTCCAACACGGTCACCGTGACTGTGGACTGGGATCACCCGTGCATCGGCAAGATGACTGGCTCCTTTCAGCGGGCCCCCGGAGTATTCGCCGAATCGCTCGCGGCGGCTCGCACGTTTGGTTTCCTCCACGAGCTGGACGAGTTGCGCGCCAGGGGCTTGATCAAGGGGGCACACCCCGCGTGCGCGGTGGTGTTATCCCGCACCGAGGTCGTCACCGGTGCATTGCGGTGGCCAGACGAGTTCGTTCGGCATAAGGTGGTAGACTTGATAGGAGATCTGGCGTTGTTGGGCGGACGGTTTGACGGAACCATCGAGGCCGTCAAACCGAGTCACCTTGGGAACGTCGCCCTGGTGCGCGCGATCCTTGACCACAACTCGACGGGAGCGTGAGTGCAGACATGGAAATGGACATCACGAAGATTCTCGACTTTCTCCCGCACCGGTACCCCATGTTGCTCGTCGACCGCATCCTGGAGTCGGAACCCGGCAAACGCATCGTTGGAATCAAGAACGTCACCATTAACGAGCCGTTCTTCCAGGGTCACTTTCCCGGCCATCCAATCATGCCAGGGGTCCTCATCGTCGAGGCGATGGCCCAGGTGGGTGGGATGTTGATGATGGAATCCGTGAAGAACGCGAAAGACAAGGTCGTCTACTTCATGTCGTTGGATAAGGTCAAGTTTCGCCGACCCGTCGTGCCCGGCGACCAGTTACGATTGGAGCTCGAGCTGCTGCGGCTTGGAACCAAGAGATGCCAAATGCGCGGTGTGGGGTTGGTGGACGGGGCCAAGGTCGCCGAAGCGGAAATGATGGCGGCCATCGTAGATCGATGACCCCGCGCGTACACCCCAGCGCGTTGGTAGACCCGTCGGCGGAACTCGATCTCGATGTCGTCGTCGAAGCTTTTGCGATGATCGGCTCGGGGGTACGGATCGGCGCGGGTTCGACGATCGGGCCGCGTGCGACGGTGTACGGGGCCACGCGGATCGGGGCTGGGTGCTCCGTGGGTGTGGGAGCTGTGGTCGGATCCGATCCGCAGGACCTCAAGTACAACGGTGAGCCGACGACGCTCGAGATCGGCGACGAGACACACATTCGCGAGTATGCGACCATCAACCGGGGTACGAACGCCACGGGAAGTACGGTGATCGGGCCGCGGTGTCTGTTGATGAGCTACGTACATGTGGCTCACGACTGCAGGCTTGGCGAAGGCGTCATCCTCGCCAATGCGGTTCAACTCGGCGGTCACGTGGAGATCGGGGAACACGCCCAGGTAGGCGGCTTGACGCCGGTCCATCAGTTCGTGCGCATCGGGGCGTATGGATTTGTTGGCGGAGGGTCCCGGGTGCCGCAGGACGTACCGCCGTACGCACGCACCGCAGGGAATCCGCTCCGTTTGTACGGGATCAATGCGGTCGGCCTGCGACGCGCGGGGTTCAGCGCGGATTTGCGCCTGTCGATCCAACATGCCTATCGGCTGCTGTTCAATTCAGGGATGTCGCGGCGCGAAGCGATGGACCGCCTGCGTACCGAGAGCGGTCATATTTCAGAGGTGACACGTTTGCTCGATTTTCTCGGCACGTCCGAACGCGGGGTGATGGTGTGACCGTATTGGCCGCGGCGCGGCATGGCGCGCACAATGGTGTGACGGCTAGGTCGAATGTCCGAGTGCTGGTGTCGGCGGGCGAGCCGTCGGGCGATGCGCACGCGGCCAATGTCATTGTGGCGCTACGGGGCAAGCTCCCGCGTTGCGATGTGACTGGGTTCGGTGGGGTGCGAATGGCGGCGGCGGGGGCCACCCTGCAGACGCGCATGGAATCGCTCTCGACGATCGGATTTACTTCGGTGGTACGGACCCTTCCCGGGCACATGAGGTTACTGTCCATGATGCGGCGCGACCTGCGCGCTGGTCGTTACGATCTCGCGCTGCTCACCGACTATCCTGGTCTTCACATGCGAGTTGCTCGGGCGGCGACGGAGGCCGGGGTGCCGGTGCTGTACTATGTCGCCCCACAGCTCTGGGCGTGGGGAGAGCGTCGAATTGGGCGCCTCCGCCGCCATGTGACGCATCTGGCGGCGATTCTGCCGTTCGAGGAAAAGTATTTTCGGGAGCGCGGTGTCCCGACCACGTTTGTCGGGCATCCTTTGCTCGATCGAGTTCGCCCCGAACGTGGCGAGGCCCGGTCAGTTTTGGGCGTGAGCGAATCGCGGCCGGTGCTGGGACTGTTCCCGGGGAGTCGCGCGGCGGAGATCAGACACATGTGGCCACCGATGCGGGCGGCAGCCGCGCGGGTGCGCGTTGGGCTTCCGGACCTCCAAGTCGTGGTTGCGGCCATGCCGGGTTTCGACTACCCCGGAGGAGAGGAATTCCAGTTGCAACGCTCGGATGCCGCGACGGTCATGGCGGCGAGCGACGCTGCACTGTGCAAGTCCGGAACCACGACACTGGAGGCCGCGTTGGCCGACACACCGCTGGTCATCTGCTACCGTACCGATGCGCTGTCGTATGCCATCGCGCGGCGAGTGGTCCGATGTCGCCACGTTGGACTCGTCAATCTGGTGGCTGGGAGGGAAGTTGCGCCGGAATATCTTCAGGGGTCGTCGACTCCGGCGGCCCTGGCACGGGCGGTTCTGCCACTCTTGGAGCGGGACGGTGAGCCCGCTCAGAGCCAACGCCGAGCGTTCGCGAGCGTGCGCCGGCGGCTCGGCTCCGCAGGGGCCGCCGACCGGGTTGCGGATCTGGCGGTCGCATTGACGTCGTGTTGATCTCGGCCGGGGCCGCAGTGGCCAGATGGTTGATTGCTCTGTTGGGGGCTACCTGGCGGGTCGAGGTCGTGGGAAGGGATCACCCGTCGAGGCTCAGGCGCCGGCGTCAGCCGTTTGTATTCGCTCTCTGGCACGGCGACCTGGTGCCGTTGATGTGGTTCCATCGCGGCGATTCGACGTCCCTGGTGGTGAGCGGGCACGTGGATGGTGGATACCTCGTGAAGGCTGCTCGCGCCTGGGGTTATGGGATCATTCAGGGTTCCAGCACCCGCGGCGGGCAAGCGGCGTTCCGACAGATGCTCCGCGTCCTTCGAGACGGCGGTGAGATCGCAATCACGCCAGACGGTCCGCGAGGTCCGGCGCGGGTCGTCAAGAGTGGTGTCGTGGCGGCCGCCCAGTTGGCGGGCGTATCGATCATCCCCGTGGCCGTGACGGTTTCGTCGGGCTGGCGCTTACGTTCGTGGGACCAATTCCTCATTCCCAAGCCGTTCGCTCGGGTGCACATCGTGTACGACGATCCGCTGACGCTGCCGGCATCGACCCGGCGGGCCGACGGCGCTCGACTCTTGCAGCAGCGCCTCGATTCACTGACGGTCGCTGCCGGATGCTGACACCACATTGGCTTTGGAGTAACCGGTCCCTGTCGGCGAGGTTGACGCGCCTGTCGCTGCTTCCGCCGGCGGCCATGTACCGGGCCGCGATGGCGATTCGGGCCCGCGCCTATCAAATGGGCTTATTGGCCCGCTCGGAAGTCCCGGTGCCCGTCGTCGCTGTTGGGAATCTCACCGTCGGGGGCTCTGGCAAGACGCCGATTTGCAATTGGATCGCGCGTTACTATGCGGACCGGGGTTTTCAAGCAGCGATCTGTCTCAGAGGTTATGGCGGAGACGAGGCGAAGGTTCACCGGCGGCTGGCGCCATCGGCCATCGTAGTCGAGAATCCCGACCGCGTGGCCGGTGCCTTGGAGGCGACTGCCAACGGGGCCGAGGTGGTCGTGCTAGACGATGCGTTCCAACGGCTCGACATCGTTCGCGACCTGAACATCGCCCTGGTCAGCACGGAGTCGAGCCGCGCGGTGCGTTGGACGCTGCCGGCGGGTCCGTGGCGCGAAGGGCTGAAGGCGCTCCGCCGGGCTGATTTCGTGGTCATAACGCGGAAGCGAGCCGACTTCAAGTCGGCGGAGGCGGTGGCCGAACGGATCGAACGGAAGTGCCGGAACAGACCCGTCGCCATTGCACGCCTGGGGATCACCGGGTTCACTGGTCTGTTGAGCGGTGACGCCGTTCCCGTCGATTCGCTCGACGGAGCCGAGTTGCTGGCAGCGGCTGGTGTCGCCGATCCCTACAGCTTCGTCTCACAATGCAAGGAATTGGGCGCCAAGAAGGTCAGAATGCTACCGCTCGACGACCACCACGAGTTTACCGAGCGCGATATGGCGCGCATGGTGCAAGCCACGCGCCGAGTTGATTACGTTGTAGTCACCGAGAAGGACGCTGTGAAACTCCGCTTGATGTGGCCGTCTCACACACGGGAACCCATCGTGGCGTGCTTGGACGTCGATTGGGAAGTTGGGCTGAAAGAACTCGAGACGGCACTGGATGCGGTGGTAGCCCACGTCGCCGATCTCGTCACCTGACATTGCCCAACGACGCGGCGCTGGCGGGGCCCGGACGAACACTGCCGGCGATCCCCACGGCGTGCGCGGTTCTGTAATGACGGTCACAACCAGCGTAGTCTAGGGATGTATGGCTGATGATGTTTCACATTGTGGCGGTCGGTCGTGTGCGTGACCCGAACTTGCGTGCAATGTGTGAAGATTATGCCGCACGCGTGAGCCGGTACTCCAAGCTCCGGATCCACGAAATTCCGGATGGAGCCCGAAGGTCCAAGGAGCCCGAAACGGTACTCCGTGAGGAGGCGGCTGCGTTGCTCAAAGCGGTTCCCGCCAACGCCCGGCTGGTTGCGTTGGTGCGGGGCGGAGAACAGTGCGGCAGCCGGCGTTTCGCCTCACGGTTGAACGAGTGGCGGGAGAGTGGGCGGGACCTAGTGTTCCTAATCGGAGGGGCTTACGGACTGGATACCGCAGTGCGGGAAAGGTGTGAGGTGGAGTTGAGCCTGTCGGATATGACATTCCCACACGAAGTGGCTCGCCTCATGCTGCTCGAGCAGATTTATCGGGGTAATACCATTCTCAAGGGCGAGCCGTACCACAAAGGTGATTGAGCCCCTTCCTGAGAGCACTCGCACTCGTTTGCTGCGTTATGCGCGTGAGACGCTGGTGGCCATCACTGCCGGTCGTGCTCCCGGCGTGCCGCCGACCGGCGGGCCGCTGGATGAACCGGCGGCAGCGTTCGTCACCCTGCGTTGCGGGGAAGACCTACGAGGCTGCATTGGCCGCACTCGGGCCGAAGTGCCACTCGGGCGCCTGGTCGCGGAACTCATACAAGATTCGGCCACCCGCGATCCACGTTTCCCTGCGGTCACGCCCGACGAGGTTGATGGGCTGACGATCGAGATCTCCCGCCTGTCGCAGCCCGTAGAGGCGTCGGAACAGGAGCTGGAGCCAGGACGCCACGGCGTCATCGTGCGAAAAGGTGCCCACGTCGGACTCTTGTTGCCTCAAGTGGCGGTCGAGTACGACTGCACCAGAGCCGATTTTTTGGACTTGGCGTGCAGGAAGGCCGGTTTGCCCGCGGATGCGTGGCGCGGTTCCGGCGTTACCATCAGTACCTTCGAAGCCGAGGTGTTCGGCGAGTGACCGAGTGGTTCGAGCAATGGTTTGGAGAGGAATATCTTCAGTTGTATCCCCACCGCGATGGAGAGGATGCACAGCGGGTCGTTGCGCTCATCGCCGGTGTGGTGACCCTACCCCGAGCGCAGGTGCTGGACCTGGCGTGCGGTCCCGGCCGACACGCGAAGCATCTGGCCGCGCATGGTGCAACCGTAACCGGTTTTGACTTGTCGATGCCGCTACTTAGCCGCGCCAAGCACCGCTCGTCCGGCGTCGGACGGTGGGTGCGGGGAGACATGAGATACCTTCCGTTTTGCGGTGAAATATTTGATGTGGTAGTCAACCTATTCACGAGCTTCGGATATTTTGCAGAAGATCAGGAACACCTGGCAGTCATCCGAGATGTCGCGAGAACCCTGACGCCGGGAGGGATGCTGGTCATCGACTACCTGAACGCCGATTTCGTACGATCGAATCTCGTGGATAAAGAGGAAATGGTCGTAGGCAGTCGACGAGTTGAGATCGAACGGAGACTCACTGACGGTGGAAGATTTGTCGTGAAGGAAATGCATCTGGCTGACGATGGTCGAAGCTTTCTGGAGCGGGTGCGGCTGTTTTCACAGCATGATCTTGCGCAGATGATGGAGGACGCCGATCTGACGGTGACCGCGCGGTTTGGGTCATATGATGGGGATCCGGTGAGTACCGACTCTCCTCGAACCATACTCATGGCTGAGCGAAGATGACCTTGGAGATTCGCGCCACTCCACTCGGCGCGAACGGCGTGGATCTGAGCTTGGCGGTCGATCGAGGGGTTGCGCTGGATCCTTCCCTGCGGGACGCGTTTGCTGCTCAGGACCGCGGTGCCGAGAATCTAGACCGTCTCTTCAGCGGCGCTCTCTGCGTGACCAGCGGCCAGCAGCCCGGTCTGTTCACCGGTCCGTTGTTTACGCTCTACAAGGCGGTTTCCGCGGTGGCATTGGCCCGGACCTTCGAGGTGGCGTTCGACCGGCCGGTGGTTCCCGTGTTCTGGGTAGCGGGCGATGACCACGATTTTGCGGAAGCCAACCACATTCACCTCATCGGCAAAGACAGCGAAGTCGAACGCCTCGCGCTCCGTGCTCGGAAGGCTGATGCTCCAACGACGCCGCTGTCACGGGAAGTCATCGGGTCGGAGATCAGTGAGGTGATCGACCGGCTCACCGAACTCACACCGGAGAACGAGTTCCGTGCCGAGGTGCTGAGCTGGCTCACCCGGCACTATCGGCATGGTGCCGATATGAGTTCGGCCTTTCGGAACGCCCTGGCGGAACTGCTCGGGCCGGCGGGTCTCGTCGTGTTCGATCCCACCGACCGAGAGGCGAAGAGGGTCGCCGCGCCGCTCATCATTCGCGTCCTCGAGGGGGCGGAGGCGTTGGATGCGGATTTGCGATCACGAGCCGACGCACTCGTGGCGTCCGGACGTCCGGCACCAGTGACGACACAGGGTGGAAACACCCTAGTCATGTTGGATGGCGAGCGCGGGCGGGACCGACTGGTCATGTCCAACGGGGAATTCAAGACCCGTCGATTCGACGAACACTGGACGCTCGACGCGCTACGCGAGGTCGCCCGGCAGGCGCCGGAGCGACTGTCCGCCAACGTGCTGTTGCGCCCCGCAATCGAGGCGGCGCTGCTGCCCACGGTTGCCTATGTGGCTGGCCCGGGGGAAATCGATTACCTACCGCAAACCAAGCCTGTGTTCGAGGCATTGGGAATACGCCCCCAGCTCGTCGTGCCCCGTTGGTCGGGTGTAGTTGTCGAAAACCGTGTGCGCAAAACGCTGGATCGATACGATCTCCGCCTCGAGGATCTGTCAGCTGGGCAGGGGCAGCTCGAGGCGCGCATCGTCGAGCAGAACATGCCGGCTGCCATCGCTGATGCCATCCAGCGCCTGCGCCAGGCGGTGGATAGGGAATTCCCCACCCTCATCAAAGGAGCTTCAGAAATCGACCCGACCCTGGAAAAGCCCGTGGAATCGGTCCGCAATCAAATCATGAAGGGTATCGAACACATGGAAAAGCGGGTGATCACGCGGTTGAAGCAGCAGAACGAGACGCTGGTCAGGCAGATAGCACACGCAAGAAGTTCAACCTATCCGAATGGCCGCCCGCAAGAACGCGTCCTCAACGTCCTGCAATATCTCGTCAAGTACGGTCCGGCCTTTCTTCAGGAGATCGAGCGCGCGTGTGACCAATGGGCGACCAACTTTGAACCGGCGAACCGCAGGTCGCAACCTCGGTAGGCTGCGTGTCTGCACGCGGTGTCACGGTCGGAAACGTGCGAGTAGACCGAGACGAACGCGCCGCAGGGATCGCTTCATCGAGTCGATACTGAATGAGTTCGACGACTGAACCAGCCACGCGAGTCGGAGCGGGCATCCTCCTCACCCGAATCCTTGGCCTCGTTCGAGTTCGGGTTTTCGCGCATTACTTCGGCAGCGGTCAGGAAGCTGATGCGTTCAACGCGGCGCTGAAGATTCCCAACATCATTCGGAATCTCGTCGGCGAGGGTACGCTCTCTGCCTCATTCATCCCGGTATATGCCGGCATGCTCGAACGCGACGAACGCGAAGCCGCACGAGCGCTGGCCCAGACGGTCGCATCGCTACTCGTACTGCTGGCGTCGGCGGGCGCGCTACTGGGTTACGTGCTGGCACCGGTCATCACCGACGTCGTGGCCCCGGGATTTGCCACCACCACCCGCGCGCTCACGGTAACGCTAGTGCGCATCATGTTCCCGATGGCGGGTGTCATGATCCTTTCGGGGTGGTGCCTCGGCGTGCTGAATACGCACCGCCGCTTTTTCTTATCGTACGCAGCGCCCACGCTCTGGAACATCGCGCAAATTGCGACGATGGTGGCGTTGGGATCGTGGGTTGCCGGTTGGCGCGGCGCGACCCTCGTGATTGCGTTGGGGTGGGGCGCCTTGGCTGGAAGCGTGCTCCAGGTGGCGGTGCAGCTACCTTCCGCCGTGGCCCTAGCCGGCGCGTTGCGGTGGAGCATCCATACTCGAACACAAGGTATTCAACGGGTGGTGCGGGCATGGATTCCGGTGGTGATCGGTGCGGGCGTATGGCAGATTTCGAGTCTCGTCGACACACAGCTCGGGTCGCTTGCTGGAGCGGGAGCGGTGGCATTTCTCGCGTATGCCCAGATGATCGCCGTCCTTCCGGTGTCGTTGTTCGGTGTGAGCGTGGCCGCTGCCGCCCTCCCCGAACTCAGCCGCGATGCGGCCGGAGCGTCGGCAGGGGCCACGCGAGAACGCCTGGCGGACGGCATCCGACGCGTGTCGTTTTTCATTATCCCGTCGGCCTTTGTCCTGGCCGCGCATGGTTCGTACGTCGTGTCGGCACTGTTGCAGACCGGAAGCTTTTACAGCGACCAGACCGTGGTGGTAACCGGGGTCCTGGCGGCCTACAGCATCGGCCTGCCCGCCCAAGGCTCTGTCCGATTGCTGACCTCTGGACACTACGCATTGGGAGACACACGGACTCCATTGCGTGTGGCCGGCCTTACCGTGGCTCTCGCCGCAGCCCTCGCGGTGCTGTTCATGCAATCACTGGGCGTGGCGGGCATCGCGCTCGGCTCCGCTGTCGCCGCGTACTTGAACATGTCCCTCAACTACGGTTATCTCGTTCGGCGAACCGGCCCGATCCTTGGATCGAAGGAACGCATGGCGATTGCGGCTACCATCGCTGCCTCCGTGCTGGCTACAGCGGCGGCGACCCTGGTGGGCCGGACAGTGCCTGCTGAGGAGATCTGGTTGGGCACCGCCGTCACCCTAGGCGCCTTCGGCATCGTGTATTTCGCGGCCGCCGCTCTGCTCGGGCACCCCGACGCCCGCCGGTTGGTGTCACGGGCCGGGCGCTCGTCGGCATAAACGGGAAATGGCCATGGCCCGACGCCTCCGGCAACAACCGAGTTCTCTCGCAATGTGCCTTGCATCGCATGCCAATCGAACCACCTGATAGAGTCGCTCGGAAGATCTCCGCGCTCCCGAACAGTCCCGGCGTGTACCTGTGGAAGGATAAGGAGGGCCGAGTGCTGTACGTGGGGAAAGCCAAACGGCTTCGCGCTCGCACGCGCCAGTACTTCGCCTCCGACCACGACGATCACCCCAAACATCGACTGTTGATCCGCCGCATCGCCGACCTCGACACGATCGTCGCGCCGAACGAGGCTCAAGCACTACTCTTGGAAAACAACCTCATCAAAGAGTACGCACCTCGATTCAACATCGCGTTGCGGGACGACAAGAGTTATCCGCGTATCGCGGTGACGCTTGGGGAGCGATTCCCGAGAGTATTGGTGGTGCGGCGGCTGGATGTTCCGGGTGCTCGGTTTTTTGGGCCGTATACCGACGTGCGTGTGCTTCGGAAGACCCTGCGCGTGGTCCGACGCATCTTCGCGGTACGATCCTGTCATTACGGGCTGCCGGAGGATCGGCCCGACCGACCGTGCCTGGATTACCAAATCAATCGCTGTCATGCACCGTGTGTGGGCCTCCAGAACGAGGAAGAGTATCGTCGCATGATCGATGAGGTCATCCGGTTCTTGGAGGGGAAGACCATCGAGGTGCGGACCAATCTTCGCCGGCGCATGGAAGAAGCGTCGGAGCGCCTGGATTACGAGACGGCCGCCGAAGTTCGAAACTCCATCCGCTGGTTGGAGCAATTGGAACAGCCCCAGACCATGGAGACGGTGGGGGGCGGCGATGCGGACGCGATTGGCTACGCTCGCGACGGCGACGACGCGGTGGGCGTCATTCTCCGGGTGCGGAGCGGGAAGGTCATCGCCGTGGACCATCGGTTCCTTCTCAATCTGTCGGAGGAGTCCGACGAGGGGATCTTGAGCGCGTTCCTGGTGCGCTACTATGTCGTTGCCGAGGCGAAAGGACGCCGGGCCATGCTGCCGTTCCAGCCCGCCGATTTTGACAGGATCGAAGCGTTGGTGCCGGAGGTAAAATGGTCGATACCCCACCGCGGGGTGAACCGGCGGTTGGTCGACCTCGCGGACCAAAACGCGCGTCACCTGCTGGAGAGTCTGAAGATAGAGTCGTTCGAGACCGACGAGCGCGCTGAAGATCCGGTGTATGCATTGGGACGGGACCTTGGCATGGCCGTGGTCCCCCGCAACTTCGCGTGCATCGACATTTCGACCAACCAGGGGCGGGACACGGTTGGTTCGTTGGTGTGGTTCGAGGGTGGCCGGCCAAAGAAGAGTGAGTATCGCCGATTTCGCATCAAGGGCGAAGATGCGCAGCAGGACGACTTCGCGGCCATTCGGGAGGTCGTTACGAGGTTCGTGACGAGGCGGGTGTCGGAGGAAAAACCGCTGCCTGATTTGATAGTGATCGATGGGGGGCGGGGGCAGTTGAACGCGGCCAGGGACGCGCTGGCGGAACAGGGCATCGAAGGACTTTCCCTCGCGAGCCTTGCCAAACGCGAAGAGCATGTCTTTCTTCCCGACCGCGAGAAGAGCCTACAACTTCCCCGCCGCGCGCCTTCGTTGAAACTTCTTCAGCGCGCCCGAGACGAAGCGCATCGGTTCGCGGTCACGTACAGTCGCAAGAGGCGCTCAGCGAGAACCATCACGTCGGCACTGTTGAACATCCGGGGCGTCGGGACGTCGCGCCGAAGGGCTCTGCTGAACCAATTCGGCAGCCTGGCCGGAGTGCGGTTGGCCACGCCCGAGGAGATCGCGGCATTGCCGGGATTTTCGATTCGCTTGGCCGAAAGAGTTATCAATCACTTGAAGACATGACTTTTGCTTGGTCATTGATTTGCTCGGCATCGGGTGAAGAGCACGATGCGTCCGGTTTGCCCACGGTGTCGTCGGTAGGAGAGCCGTGGCTGGTTCGCTACAGCAGCGTTCCCCGAGTCGAAGACAAAGCGTTGCTCGGCACGCGAGCATGGGATATGTGGCGCTATCGGGAGTGGCTGCCGATCGGATCCGACGAAGATCCCGTCTCCCTCGGTGAAGGGGGTACGCCGATGCTTCGGGCTCCGAGTATCGAGAGAGCGCTGGGGCTCGACACCGTGTGGGTGAAGGACGAGGGGCAGAATCCGTGCGGCTCGTTCAAGTCCCGCGGCATGTCCGCGGCGGTGACCCGGGCGGTGATGGCGGGAGTCGAATCGTTCACTGCGCCAACCGCCGGCAACGCCGGAGTGGCGTTATCCGCGTACGGGTCGCGCGCAGGGGCGAAGGTACGGATCTACGCGCCGGAAGAAACACCGCCGAGAATCAAGGAGCAAATCAGGCTTTTCGGGGCTGAGTTGCACCTGTTGGACGGCCACATTGGGGATTGTGGGAAAGCAGCCCGCGCGTTCGCGGCGGAAACCGGTGCGTTCGACGTCTCCACGCTGCGGGAGCCGTACCGTATCGAGGGCAAGAAGACGATGGGGATAGAGGTCGCCGAGCAACTCGGGTGGCGGCTGCCGGATTGCATCATCTACCCCACCGGTGGTGGCACTGGCCTCATCGGCATGTGGAAGGCTTTCAACGAGTTGCGTGACGCGGGGTGGGTTACCGGCAAGCTTCCGCGCCTGTTCAGCGTTCAGGCAACGGGGTGCGCCCCCGTCGTCCGGGCTTTCAACGACGGAGCAGCGTCGACCGAAGCCTGGCCGGACCCCAAGACGGTGGCGAGCGGCTTGCGTGTGCCCAATCCGATCGGGGGCAAGTTGATGTTGCGCGCGCTCCGCGAGTGCGGTGGGGTGGCGCTTTCCGTCACCGACGCGCAGCTCGAAGACGCGGCGCGGCGGTTGGCCGAGCAAGAGGGGATCGATGCCTGCCCGGAGGGTGGGGCGGCGCTGGCAGCCCTGGAGCGATTGACCGCCGACGGGGTTATCGAGTCGGAGCATTCGGTGGTGCTCTTCAATACCGGGGCCGGTTGGCTTTATCACTAAAACGGGCGATAATTAACGCTTGTGCGCGGCGCATTGTACCCGCACTAAATGCTTATCGAAGGGTATCACGAAGACTGCAGCGCGGGGCCGGAGGAAAGCCTGGCGCCGGCACCACACGGAAACGGAGGGTTTCGGACGACATGAAGCGAATGGTCTTGGTGAGCGTCACGGTGGCGGCCCTTGCGGGCTCGGCGGACATCGCTGCCGCTCAGGGTTTGAACCTTTATATCCCACCGGACTGCGAGCTCGACATGCAGCATTTTCTGGTCCGGAATGCAGCTCTGTATGTGAAGGCTGGTACGGAGGCTCGCTCGCCGGAGCAGAGGGATGGCGCGGTCCAGGATGCACATCGCGTACTTCTCGATGCTTTGGAAGCGGGGGAAGAGGGCAACGCATCCGTGTGGTATTTCCTGGGCCGCAATTACACGCTGACGTCCGATCTGGCAGGAGCGGACTCGGCGTTCAGACGAGCGGAGGCGCTCGCTCCTGACTGCGCCTCGGACATCGACACGCACCGCCGCTTCGCATGGGTGCCGCTGTACAACGATGGGATCACCGCCATGCAAGACGGAGACGCCGAAGCGGCGGCGACCGCGCTTGCGGAGGCCAACAAGATTGCAACTACGGAACCGTTCATTCCGTATTACCTGGCCAGTATCAGGTTGCAGGAGCAGAACATTCAGGAAGCCGTTGGTCTGTTCAAAAAGATGGTGGAGATGGGGCAGTCCGAGGGCGAATACGAGGAAGCCTACTTGATCTCGCTGTTCAATGCGGGCCGACTCCATCACATGTCGCAACAATGGGATTCTGCCGCGGTGTGGTATGCGCGTTATCGGGTCGTCGTGCCCGACGATCGAGATGCGATTACGGGGCTCGCCACCGTGCTCGAGGCCGCGGGCCGCATAGGGGAGGCAGTTACTGCCCACGACACCGTGATGGCACACGCCGACGTCGTCACCGCACTCGATTTGTTCAGCACCGGCGTATCCCTCTTCCGATACGAGAGGTTCGAGCGCGCCATTCGGGCCTTCAATCTGGGTCTGGAAAAGAACCCGTATTACCGCGACGGGTTGTTCAATTTGACTCAGAGCTATTTTGGGATTGCCAATCCGTCCGACGAACCGGAAGGAACGGAACCAACTCCAGAAGAGATGGAGGTGCGGCAGGAGGCGTCTGTAGAGATGTTGGCCGCGGCGAAGCGTCTCACAAAAATCGATCCCTTCAACGAATCGTCGATGCGGCTGTTGGCCGCGGCCTACCAAATGACCGGCGACCAAGATTCCACGATGGCGTGGCTCGAGCGCATCGAAATGCTGCCGTACGAAGTCACGGTCGAGCAATTCCAGCCGTCGGCGAACGGGTACCAGCTCCGAGGGGAAGTTACGAACCTCATGGAAGACCCACTCACCATACCTGGCCTGATCATGGAATTCGTCGATGCAGAGGGGAAGGTGATCGAGTCGGAGACATTCGGCGGCGATACGCTCGATCCCGAGGAGGCGGGCTCCTTCCAATTCGATCTAGTTGGCGAAGGCATTCAGGCCTGGCGTTATCGCCTCAACCGCGATTGAGGATCGTTGCGATCGGCTTGTTTTCGCCCACGAACGGCGTAACTTTACGTAACTCAGCTAAGTCGTTGACCACCGGGAACTTGCGGGCGTAATTCAGCGGTAGAATGCCAGCTTCCCAAGCTGGACGTCGCCGGTTCGATTCCGGTCGCCCGCTCTCTTTTGCCGTCGGGCGCCGGCTATCGAGCCGGCGTTTTCGTTTTTCGACTGGGCCGCACCGCGTATGACCGATGGAAGGATCCGCCGGCAACGGTTGGTGCTGACGGGCTACTCCGACCAAGCGACCGCTGGCGTAGTCGATGTCAGATCTTTCGACCGCGCGGAGCGGCTGGTACACGCGTGGAAGGGACTCGCGTTGGCGTGGACCGGAGCACTCGTTGGGTTTTTCATCCCGGTGGCCCATTTTTTGTTGGTGCCGGGATTCGTCATCGCCGGAGTGGTTCTGTTCCGCTCCAAGTTGGGAGCGCGGGAGATCACAGAATCGATGACGGGATCGTGTCCCGATTGCGGACTAAAGCAGGATTTCGGGTTGGTCGGGCGTTGGGAACCACCGCACACGGTCACGTGTAAGGGATGCCATCGCAGCCTAACCGCCAAAGCAGCGCACAACGGGGGTTCCTAGCCCGCTATCCCCGCTGGATCAGCGAAGTGGCGCGCGAACCCGGCGCCTCGTTAGGTTCAGCCGGGCGACCCGACCAATGTAAGGATGCTTAACGCAGTCGTTTGCCATGATACGTGTTTTATCCGTTGCACCCGATTCGATTGGTGATGATCTCGGACTGACGCCCGGCACTGAGTTGCTGGCGGTCAACGGTCGGGAATTGACCGATTTTCTCGACTGGGAGTTTCTGACCGCGGACGATCAGTTCGAGGTCGAGGCGCGCCTCCCCAATGGAGACGCAGTCATATTCGACATCGAGCGCCCTGAGGGGTATCCCATGGGCCTCGAATTCGAGCCGCCGCGCATCAGACGGTGCGGCAACCGGTGCGACTTCTGTTTCGTGGACGGACTACCCACCGGACTGCGGCAAAATCTCTACGTGCGGGACGACGATTATCGTCTCTCCTTTCGGCACGGCAACTTCGCGACCCTCACCAACCTCAAGGATTCCGACGTACGCCGGATCCTCGAGTACCGGCTCTCCCCCCTGTACGTATCGGTGCACGCCACCGATCCCGTGACGCGAAGAAGACTACTGCGGAATCCGCGGGCGCCGGCGATCGTGGAACAACTCCAGATGTTTGCCGAAGGCGGGATCCAGTTCCATACACAGATCGTGCTGCAACCGGGATTGAACGATGGACCCGTCCTGGTGCAAAGTCTCAATGATCTGTACGCAATGGGAGACCCAATCCTGTCCGTGTCGGTAGTGCCGGTGGGGTTGACGGAGTTTAGCAAACACACGCTGGTTCGCGAATCATCGCGTGAGGAGTCGCGGCAGGCGGTCGAGACCGTCAGCACGATTCAGGTCCGGTCGCTCGAAGAGCGCGGGGAGCGGTGGGCGTTCGGGTCCGATGAACTCTACATCCGCGCACAACTTCCGCTACCCGAGTACGACGCGTACGGCGATTTCCAGCAGGTCGAGAACGGGGTAGGCAGCGTGCGATTCCTCCAAGGGATTATCGACGACGCGGCTCCCACGCTCCCGAATCTAGGGGGCCAACAGATAGTGGTCGTCACCGGTGCTGGCATGGGGCAGCTCATGCCGTTGATCACTTCGCGGCTGGAGGAGCACACGCACGGGTCTTTCGATATCCTCGTCGTAGAGAACGACTTGTTCGGCCCGCGCGTTACGACGGCCGGGCTGCTGCCCGGTGAGAGCATGTTGCGGGCCCTCGAGCATCGCCAGGACATCGACATCGTCCTGCTTCCTGCCGAGTCGCTGAATGACGACCGCCGGTTTATTGACGACATGCCGCTCGAAACCCTCGTGGCCGCGGTACCGGCTGACGTGCGTTGCTCGTACAATTTCGCTGACGTGCTGTGTGGGGAGGTGGGTTGAGCCGGCCCACGGTGGCCATCGTCGGGAGACCCAACGTGGGAAAGTCCACGTTGTTCAACCGGATCATCGGAGGGCGCCGCGCGATTGTGCACCATAGTCCTGGCGTGACCCGAGATCGTCACTTTGCGCGTGGCGAGTGGGCGGGGCGTTCCTTTTGGTTGGTGGATACGGGGGGCTGGATCGTTGGGGACGACGATCCCATCGCACGCGGAATTCGCGAGCAGGTGTCGCTGGCCATCGACGATGCCGAGGTGATCGTACTGGTTGTGGATACCCAAGCCGGAGTCCACCCAGCCGATCTCGAGGTGGCTGAAATCCTCAGGGCCGTAAAACACCGGGTGGTGCTGGCCGCGAACAAGGCCGACGATTTGCCGGACGTGTACACCCATCATGCCTTCCATGAATTGGGAATCGGTGAGCCCGTTGCTGTGTCCGCGGCGACGGGCAAGGGAAGCGGGGATCTGCTGGATCGCATAGCCGAGCTGCTTTCTCACGAAGGCGCCGAAGCCGACGAGGAGACGGTCGACGTGGCCGTCGTCGGCAGGCCCAACGTGGGCAAGTCGAGCTTGGTGAACCGTTTGGTGGGGTCCGAACGGTCCATAGTAACCCCACAGCCAGGCACCACCAGGGACGCGATCGATTCCCCCTTGCGGTACCATGGACAAACGCTCAACTTCATTGATACTGCGGGTTTACGGAGACGACCGAAAGTAAAAGATGATGTCGAGTTCTACTCGGCACTCAGGGCTGAGCGCGCGATTGACCGAGCGCAGGTGTGCGTGTTGGTGGTGGATGCGGCCGATGGCGTTCACGGCCAGGATATCCGGGTGGCTCAGAAAGCGTGGGAGGGGGGCAGGGGGTTGGTCGTGGCCGTAAACAAATGGGACCTCGTGGCCGACAAGGAGACGGCCACGGCAGAGCGCGGGAGAAGGGATCTCTGGGAGCGTGTGCCCTTCTTCAAACGGGTCCCATTCGTGTACACGTCGGCCCTCACGGGTTTCAGGGCCCGAAAGATTCTCGACCTGATTCTGCGGGTCGACGAGGAGAGACGACGCCGAATCGATACGTCTGAAGTCAACCGTGTGCTCGAACGATTGGTGGCGCGGGCGCAGCCACCGCAGGCCGCCGGAAGGGAAGTGAAGTTGTTGTATGCGTCCCAAATTGGCACCGCGCCTCCGACCTTTGCCATTGTGTCAAATCGGCCCGATGCGATTCTAGAGTCCTATCAGCGCTACCTGGTGAACGGATTCTACGATGCCTGGGGTTTCGAGGGCTCGCCGATTCGCTTGAAGCTGACGCTCAGGCGGGGGCGGGGATGAGTGTTTCGCTGGTGTTCGCACTCGGCGTACTGGGCCTCGCATACTTCATCGGTGGAATCCCTACCAGTTTTCTCGCCGCGAAGTATGGGGCCGGGATCGATTTGCGACAACTCGGCAGCAAGAACCTCGGAGCGACCAATCTCTACCGAGTGCTGGGCTGGAAGTATGCTGTACCGGTCGGGGTTTTCGATATGGCCAAGGGGTTTGTTCCCGTGGTAGTTGTCGCTACTCGGGTCGACGGCGGGGATTGGTTCCCGCTTGTCGTAGGGATCAGCGCGGTATTGGGTCATGTCTTTCCGATCTACCTGAAATTCAGGGGGGGGAAAGGTGTTGCGACGGCGGCGGGTGTCGTGTTTGGGGTGGCGCCCGTGGTGACCGCCGTGAGCGTGGGTGTATGGGCGTTGATTCTGGGAGTGACGGGGTTCATGTCACTGGCGTCGATTTCCGGCGCTCTGGCGTTCCCGATCGCAGTCTCGGTGCTCGCGCCCCAGAACACCCCGCTCTTGGCCGCCGGTGCGTCGCTGGCCGCGTTCATCGTCTTCACGCACCGATCCAATATCCGACGCTTGTTCTCGGGTACCGAATCACGCTTCGGAAGAAAGCGGCGGGAGGCCTGATGCGGATCGGCGTGATTGGGGCGGGAAGCTGGGGGACCACACTGGCCGATATGTTGGCCAAGAACGGCCACGACGTGCGGATCTGGGCCCGCGAGCCAGAGGTGGTAAGTGGAATCAAGCAAGATCGCGTGAACTGCGTTTTCTTGCCGGATTGCCGCCTCCACAAAGGTATCGAGGCATACGGCGAGATCGGCGATGTTGTCGAAGGAGCCGAGGTTCTGGTGTCGGCTACTCCGTCTCATGCCGTGCGGGGCGTTGGCGAGGTGGTGGCAAGCGCAGTCGGGAGCGAGAAACCGTTGTTGGTTAGCGTCACCAAGGGTCTCGAGCCCGTGAGCCACCATACCATGACCCGCGTGTGGGAGGAACTGGTTCCTCAAAGTGCGATCGTTGCGTTGTCGGGCCCCAGTTTTGCCAAAGAAGTCTTCCAACGCAGGCCCACAGCCGTCGTTGCGGCGTCACACGACCTAATCGCCGCGGAAGTCGTCCAGCGAGCGTTTTCCAACTCGTATTTTCGGGTCTATACGAGCCCCGACGCGGTTGGCGTACAGCTGGCTGGAGCCCTCAAGAATGTCGTGGCGATCGCGGCTGGCATGTTGGATGGCTTGCACCTTGGCCATAATCCGCGAGCGGCGCTCATTACCAGGGGGCTGGCGGAAACCGCGCGGCTGGGTGAAGAGCTGGGAGCCGACCCGCACACTTTTGCGGGACTGGCTGGGATGGGAGACCTTATGCTTACCGCGACGGGCGCGCTGAGCCGTAACCGCACACTCGGAATAGAGCTTGCCGAAGGAAGGACGCTCGAGGATATACTCTCCGAGCGTCAGAGTGTGGCTGAGGGCGTCAATACCGCCCGGGTCGCCGTCGAACTCGGCGCCGCGACCGGAGTCGAGCTGCCGATCGCAACCGAAGTCGAACAGATACTCTTCCACGGGAAGGCACTCCAAACGGCCATTCAGGATCTGATGGAGCGCGATTTGAAGGCGGAGCGGTGGCGATGACAGCGTCGCGCCCGCTCCAGGAATTCTTTTCGATCGGTGACGTTTGCCAGCTCACCGGCCTCAAACCGCACGTGCTGCGCTATTGGGAAAGTCAGTTTCGGTTCTTGCACCCGGCCAAGAACCGCTCGGGCAACCGCGTATATCAGCGCCGTGAGATCGAGTTGATCATGCAGGTAAAGCACCTCCTGTACACGGAAAAATTCACCATCGAAGGAGCCCGCAAGCGCATCGCGGAATACCGGAAGACCGGCGAGCTGAAGACCAACGCACGCAGCGCGCTCGAGCACGAGATCATCGACGATCTTGCTGGAGAGCTCAGGGCCATTCTGGACGTCCTTGACGGAAAAGGCCCCGTTGCAAATCCTCGTCAGTAACGACGACGGCGTCGCCGCCCTCGGCATTGATGTCCTGGAAACTGCATGCAAAGGAGTGGGTGAGGTCACCGTAGTTGCCCCCGACCGCGAGCAGAGTGCGGCCAGCCATTCCCTCACCATGTTTCGTCCCCTGCGACCCATCAAGCGAAACGATGGTCGGTGGCAGGTGGACGGTACACCTACGGATTGCGTGGTGTTGGCGCTGGAGACGATCCTCGAGACGCGTCCGAGTTTTGTCTTCGCGGGGATCAATCACGGCACCAACATGGGAGAGGACGTACTCTACTCCGGCACGGTAGCGGTCGCGATGGAGGCGATCTCAGCGGGAATTCCCGGTGTGGCGATCTCGTTCGCTGGAAGACGGATCGAGCTGATCGAGACCCAGTTGGACTGGATTCGGGGGTTGGTGGCCTCAATAGTCCAAGTTGACAACTTTCCGCCGGAGACCCTCCTCAACGTGAATCTTCCCCCGGTGCCCGGAAACGAGATTCGAGGGATTCGCGTGACGAAGCTCGGGCGGCGCGTCTACTCGGATTCCATCACCCGCATGAAAGATCCTTGGGGCCGCGACATCTACTGGATCGGTGGGGGGAAGAGCAGTTGGTCGGGAGACGAGGATTCAGATTTCCGCGCCGTGGCCAATGGGTTCGTTTCGATCACGCCACTGCACGTCGATCTTACTCAGTACGATCACCTGGAATTGGTTCGCTCATGGAACCTTTGCGGGTAGGTGACAGCTACGGAGGGTACCGAGCCCGCCTCGTCGAGGAGTTACGCGACTTAGGGATCCGAGATATGGCGGTGCTGGCCGCCGTGGCTCAAACCCCCAGGCACCTGTTCGTACCGGAGGCACTCCGCAATCGGGCCTACGAGAACGCGGCCCTTCCGATCGGCAAGCACCAGACTATTTCACATCCGTCGACCCACGCCCGGAACCTCGAAGCCGTCGGGCTGCAGGGCAGGGAACGCGTGCTGGAAGTGGGTACGGGGTCGGGCTATCAAACGGCGCTGCTCAGCCGGCTTGCGGATCAAGTGATATCGATCGAGCGAATCGCGGCACTGGCCGACCTGGCCAGGAGCGCCCTGCAGGAAGCGGGGTGTGTCAATGTGACAGTACTGGTTGGAGACGGTACGCTTGGCAGGCGGTCATTGGCCCCGTTTGACGCGATCATAGTCTCGGCGGCGGGGGCGTCTCCGCCCAAGCCGCTCATCGAGCAACTCGCTGACGGCGGACGCCTCGTCATGCCGATTTGTCGTGATTCAGGGCAGGAACTCGTCAAGTTCACGCGGACCGGGGATGGTCTTGTGGAGCAGAGCATGGGCCACGTTCAGTTCGTTCCGCTCCTCGGCAAGCACGGATTCGAAGACGAAAATAGCTGATGTTGATCTCGGAAGACCCGGGAGTCGGCAAGCCTGTTGCCCTGAGAGGGGTGTTTGCCGGCGTCCTGATGGGACTGGCCATGCTCGTTCCGGGAATCAGTGGGGGCACGATGCTGCTTGCCGCGGGTGTCTACCCCGACGTTATCGCGGCTGTAGCCGATTTGACGACTCTTCGGTTCAGCCGCCGGGCGGGGATACTGCTTGGAAGCGTCGTGGGAGCGGCCGCGCTGGCGATTCTCCTGCTGGCCGGGATCGTCAAGGGGTTGGTGGTAGACCACCGCTGGGTGATGTACAGCCTGTTCGTGGGTCTCACGTTGGGGGGAGTACCCCTTATCTGGCGGCTCGCTGGACGCCCGAGTTCGGCGCTCTTCGTTGGGGCCGCTGCCGGTCTGGGCGTGATGCTCCTAATGGTTGCCGGAATCCAACCTTCGCGGTTTGGAGGTGAGCCAAACTATGTGCTCCTTGCCGCGGCGGGGTTGGGTGGGGCGTCCGCGATGATCCTGCCCGGGATTAGCGGCGGATACCTGTTGCTGCTCCTGGGTCAGTATGAGCCCATTCTGGGTGCGGTTGATCAGCTCAAATTGGGCCTCCTCGGCAACCCGGTTGCCGGAGTCGCATCCGACATGGGCCTGGTGATGCCGGCCGTCAAGGTACTGGCTCCTGTCGGCATCGGTGTCGTGGGTGGGGTGGTGCTCGCGAGCAACCTCCTGCGTTGGCTGCTTCGCCGTTTCGAGGCGCCGACGCTCGGGGTCCTCCTCGGGCTAGTGGTCGGGGCGGTAGTGGGCCTGTGGCCGTTCCAGCAAGGCGTCCGGCCGGATCCGGGCAACGTGGTGGATGGTGTCATGCTGGCCGCCGACGATGTGGCCCGCCTCGCTCAGGAGGACTGGCCGGTCCGGTTCTTTGATCCCGGGGTGGGACAGGCGTTCACGGCCCTCATGCTGGTCGGAGTTGGGTTGGGCGTTACCGTGTTGATCGATCGGATCGGCGGATCCCGCGAACGGGGCCGGCGGCCGCCTGAGGCCTCGCATCGTGAACAGTGACGTTTCTCGAGCCACCTATCGATGGCTCGTATCTGGCCGCGTGCAGGGAGTCGCGTTTCGATGGTTCGTCCTCAGCGCGGCCCGCCAACTCGGCGTGCTGGGGTGGGTACGAAACCTCCCTGATGGGCGCGTCGACGTTGTCGGCCAAGGAAACCCAGAGGTGCTCAGTATTTTGGATGGAAAACTTCGCGATGGTCCCCGATTGAGCCATGTGCAAAACGTGGAAAAAACCGATATAACGCATGAGGTTGATGGACTTAACTCATTTGAAATCAGATAGATATGGAGTTGAGTTAGTGTCGATAAGTTTCCTAGAAAAAGCTTCAGCTGCGATTCGGGATGTCCCGGATTTCCCCGAGCCCGGGATCGTGTTCAAGGACATCACGCCGCTCTTGTTGCGACCAGATTTGCTCGAAGGGGTCATCGAACGCATGGCTGAGGAATTTCGCGACTGCAATGTGGAAAAAATTCTGGCTATCGACTCCCGAGGGTTTATTCTTGGTGCGCCGGTTGCACTGCGCTTGGGAGTCGGTTTGGCTCTAGCCCGGAAGGGCGGAAAGCTCCCCTGGAAGCGCCATCGTGTCGAGTACGCCTTGGAGTACGGAACCGACGTGATCGAGGTACATGCCGACTCGATTTCGGCCGGGGAGCGGGTCGTAGTCGTTGACGACGTGTTGGCCACGGGGGGGACGGCTCAGGCTGCGGGAAGATTAGTCGCACAGGCGGGTGGCAAGCTGGTCGGAATGGGATTCCTCCTCGAACTCCAGTTTCTCAGCGGACGCCAGAAGCTTCCAGATGTCGATGTCCGCGCATTGTTGTCTTACTCCTGACTGGACCCGAACCCGTTGGACATGGCGATGGGTGTGGTTATTATCAACGGCTCAAAACGCCCCTGTAGCTCAGTTGGATAGAGCGCCGGTTTCCTAAACCGTAGGTCGCGTGTTCGAGTCACGCCGGGGGCATGGGCGGCCTCCTGCGCACGCGATAGACCACTTGGCAGAGTTGGATTGACGTGAGCACAACGGGACACTCGGTCGGATCGGATGCGGGAGACCGCGCGATCCAATGGTGGGCAGAGAACCGGCGACGGATAACGATCGGTGGCTCGATCGTATTTCTCATAGGGGGAGGAGCGTGGTTTACCCGATCGGCGCGCATCAGGCAGGAAACGTTTGCCGAAGGTGAGTTGAGCCAGGCACGCGTCGCGGCGCAATCGGGCAACCTGCAGCTCGCCGCGAGCGATCTCGGACGCATCATCAACTTGTACCCGAAAACGGGACCCGGCCAGGAAGCCGTCATCCTATTGGCCAACGTGCACCTCCAACAGTCGCAGCCCGAACTCGCGGTGAGTGAATTGCGCGATTTGATGTTGCGCGGACCGGAGCCGTATCTGGAAGGTCCGGTGGCCGGGTTGTTGGGGAATGCACTCGAGGAACTCGGTAGGTTTGCCGAGGCGGCCGACGCGTACGACCAAGCGGCCGAGGGCGTGGGGTACGATTTGATCCGCAGCATGTACTTGATGGAGGGCGCTCGAGCAGCGGCGCTCGCCGGAGACACTGGCCGCGCGGCCGCAGCCTACGAGACGATCATCGAAGAGGATCAAGACGCGACGACGGTCGGCGAGGCCACCTTCCGTTTGGCCGAGCTACGCCGTGGTTCGGGGTGAGTAAGGACTCCCATTGCGTTAAAGAGTGAGCTGGTCAGGAGTTGGCGGAGGGCGTGCCAGCGGTTGTGTGTGAGGTACCGTTACAGCGTATAAGATATGTTATGTCAAGCTAGAGGCACCTTCCGTGTGGAGAACTCGAGCGACTGGAAAGAACTTCCTTAATTTTCTGGGGTTTTGAAGGCTCGTGGCGGGTTGGTGTGCAAAAGTGATGTTCGCCAGGTGCCAGGACCCGCAATCACTCCAGCACGGCCCGGTAGACTATGCGGGCCTCGCCAGCCAGGCGTGGTGCGGCGAGCAGCAGATCCGCATCAGCCGCAGACTGGGCTGACACCTCTAGCATCTTTCCAGAGGCGGTTTCGACCGTCCATGGCAGTTCCACCAAGCCCGCACGTGCCAGGGTGGCAGCGACGGCCACGGCACCCGTACCACATGCGAGAGTCTCGCCTTCGACGCCGCGCTCGTAGGACCGCATCTTCCACTTTCCGCCTTCAGCGCTGGTGAAATTGACGTTTGCGCCGCCATTGAGGAGCGCGGGGTGCCAGCGAAGCTCCCTGCCCCTCGTCAGAATATCGAGTTCTGGGGATCCCACACAGTCGACCTCGACTACCAGATGAGGGACTCCCACCATCACCAGGTGCACCGAGCGCTCTCCGGCAGCCAACGGGATGTCCGGGGTCTGACCGTTTCGGACGTCCGGTAGCACGATTTCGGCCCGTTCTCCGGGGCCTGCGAGGACTCGGGCACGCACCGGCCCCACGTCTGTTTCCAACGTCATTCCGTCCGGGTCGGCCAACTCGAGCCTCGCTGCAAGACGAGTCGCGCATAGCGAGGCGTTGCCGCACATCTCAGTCCGATTCCCGTCATTGTTGAAGAAATGGAATCGCACGGCTCCCGGCCCGGATCCCGGCTCGAGGATCGCCAGTCCGTCTGCACCGAGCCCGGTTCGGCGCCCGCAAATTGTCCTGATCTGCTCGGCATCCCACTGGTCCACCGGGCTCGTTCGGCCGTCGATCATGACGAAGTCATTTCCCGAGCCCGTCATTTTGTAAACGACTCGACCGCTCACAGCTTCCCCAGCATGGCGCGAAATCTCAGTCTCCAGACCATCCACACCGCCTCGCGGGCTATCGCAGCCGACATCTTGCTGGTTCCGTCCACTCGATCCACGAAAACGATGGGAATCTCCTTGATTCGAAAGCCCTTTCGGGAAGATCGGAAGCTCATCTCGATCTGAAATGCATATCCGTTCGATCGAATATCGTCCAAATCGATGGTTTCGAGAACCTGACGCCGGTAGCATCGAAATCCACTCGTAGCATCGGCCAGCTTCACTCCGGTCACGAGCCTGGCATAGATGTTTGCCCCGTAGCTCATGATCAGGCGTCCGATGGGCCAGTTTACGACGTTAACCCTACCCCCGAGGTAGCGAGATCCCAGAACGACATCGGCGTCGGCAATCGCAGCCAGGAATTCCGGCAGGTGCTTGGGATCGTGCGAAAAATCGGCGTCCATCTCGAACACAAACGCGTAATCGCGTTCCAGAGCCCAGCGAAACCCCGCAACGTAGGCGGTGCCGAGCCCCAGTTTCTTCTCGCGCTGCATTACGTGAATCCGGCTATGCTCGCCTGCCATTTGGGCGGCGATCTTGCCGGTTCCGTCGGGTGAGCCATCATCCACGATCAGCACGTCCAGCCGGTCGTCCTGCCCCAGGATCTGCGGGATCAACTGTGGGATGTTGGAGGCTTCGTTGTAGGTGGGGACAATGACGAGGGCTCGGTCAGACAACGCGCTTTCTCCGGGCGACGATGGGGCCAACGAAACCGCTCACCACAAGCAGGGAGCAAACGATCATGATCGCCTTCCCCGTTTGGTAGGCGTCACTTTCGAACGTCAGCTCGACCTCACGGGCTCCGGCCGGTAGCGGCACGGTAATGAGCGCCCCGTCACCACGTAGCGGGGTCACCGGTTGGCCGTCAACCGTCGCGCGCCAGTCCACGTACCAATTTTCACTCACCAAGGCGAACGCTCGTTCGGGAGCCGGCGGCGATATTTCAAACCGCATGTGTCCGGGCTCCCACTCCACTACTCGGATCGAAGCTTCCAAGCTGTCTGGGATAGCCGTGGGTGTCGGCACATCGATATCGGCTGCCGAGTCCAGGGCCACCAACCGCCCGAGTGGGAACAGCGGGTCGAGCACGGTTTGAATCACCTGATCCTCCGGCAGCTTCAGCGCGGCCGGTATGAGCCTGACATAGGGTGCCTTCCACTCCCTCTCGAAGAGGTGGGCCTGGATCCCACTCGCCGCGGCAACGTTCGAAAGCGCTCGCCGGAATCCTGGGATTGAGTCCAACCCGAGCCTGCTTGGGGCGATGATGTAGCGTGTGCTGTAGAGATCCAGCAACCTGATATCACTACCGCCGTAAAACGGTAGATTCCTCCAGGCATCCTGCCCCCCCATTAACTCGTCGAAAGCATGCAGCTCGTTGCCGTGGTGGCCGAGCAGCTCGGGAATGCCGTATGCCATCAGAACGGTGCCCTGCAGGTTGTTCGCTGGATACGCCTGAAGGTTCAAGACCCGGAACGGGAGTTCCTGCGCGCCCAAGAAATCGGTGATTTCGTCCCCGCCAAACAGGACATCCGGGGCGTCGGAATAGTTCCAGAAGGTGCGTGCGTTCCACCAGAGGTCGGTCCCGATCACTCCAATGAGCAAGAGCGCCGCGTGCCGGGCTCGCAACTGGTGTTTCATGTAGCCCCACGAGATCCCGGCGGCAGCGGCCAACGCCACGCCGCTCGCCAGCGCGCCGGCCTGGATCGCGGAGCTGGCCGCCATGGCGTTCTCGACTCGGGGTACCTGCAGCCTCGCCTCCACGAACGTTGCAAGGGAGCGGGCCAACCCCCCGACGCCTCCGAGAGCGGCCAGGACCACAAGACCCACCGCCAATCCCAACCAGACTTGGACGTGGCTCTTCCCTTCTCCGTTCAAAATGCGATCCGCGCCCATCGCCGCAAAGACCGCCACGATCAGGGCCACGATGTAGAACGCCATGCCGGGGGCTCGCACCTGCCCCATGAACGGCATGACGGTGTACCACACTCGATAGAAGGGGGTGCTTGCCCCCAAGGCCACCAACATGAACAGGGTCGCAATCCCACCCAGCCACCACTTCAGCCGCGCCCGCCCGCCCCCGCCCATGCCCAGCACCGCCAAGGCCACGACGGGCAAACCGACATATTCAGAGTGGAACTTGATCCCGTTACCTCCCCAGTACGTCACACCACGGACCGTTCCCTCGCCAACGAAATGGGCGAGCAGGAGTTCCGGCAGGTGCTCCCATGGTATGGCGAACGAAGTGGCTCGCTCCCAACCGCCGATAGACTGGGATCGGGGTGAGAACGGGATGTAGTAGTAAAACGGCACCATTTGGATGGCACCGATGCCGAAGGCCACGACAATGGCGAGAAGGGAGCCTCCCAGGCGCAACACGCGTGGCTGGATGGCCTCGTCGGTCGGCTCGCCGAACGTGAGGTAGAGTGCGAAGATGCCCGACGCGATCAACATGTAATAGAGCAGCTGGGGATGGGGGCTCAAGAAGCCCAACCCCACGGCCAGTGACACGACCGCGTACCCCTCCCATTTCTTATCCCGCAGCGCCATGACCAATCCGAGCAGGGCGAGCGGAAACAACGCGGTGACAAACAGTTTGCCGTCGTGGCCCGGGTTGACGTACGAAGCCACGATGCCACTGAGTTGGTAAGCGACTCCTCCAACCACCGATCCGGCCCACGCGATGTGCAGACGGCGAAGGAGCAGGTAGGCGAACAGGCCCGCAAGCACATAGTGCCCAGCGAACCCGAGGTTCATGGCCACGTCAACCGGCAGAATCAGCCGCAGCCAGGCCGTCGGGTAAAAGATGTCGCCATGCATCCCGGCAACGAACGGCATGCCGCCAAAGATTTCCGGGTTCCAGAGCGGCACGTGCCCGGTGGTCTTCCACTGTTCGGCCGCCCAGGCTCGGAAGCCGTATCCGGCTTTGTACTGGTCGCTGAACGGAGTGGCCAAGAAACGGCCGGACCACATCGGAAGCGAGAGGACCGCTATCCACAGTGAGAAGAACCCGGTGGCAGCCAACGTCGGGTATCGTGGTTCGATCCGTTCGCTTGCGTTCACGCACTTTCTCCGGCGCGGGTTCTCATCATGAGGGCCACTAGGGCCGCAACCACCTCGGTGGCGGTCAGCAGCAGTCGGGATCCGATTGACAGCGCTAGCGCTGGTCCAGTTCCCACCGACGGCGCCAGCAGGGCCATGAGGACGCCCTCCCGCACGATCAGACCGCCAGGCGCAAAGACTGCGAGTAACCCCACAATGTACGCGGCAGCAAACGAGCCCACGGCAAGTGTGAGGGGCGGAACGACGTCGGGCGTAATTCCCCGAGCCAACAGCCAAAACGCCGTTCCATACATCAGCCACGACGCCAGGGTAACGCCGGTCGCCAGCAGAATCGTGCGTGGCGGTAGTGCCTCCAACTCCACGGTTTTCCCGGCCAGGCGCGAAATCTGCCGGACGACAGGTTTGGCCATCAGGGCGGCGACGCTGATGGCGGCTATCGCGAACCCCGCAACCAGCGGCAACGGAGAGTCGGCCTGGGGTAAGAACGCGAACGCGACCGCCGCGCCGGTAGCGATGGCCATGGCCTGCATCACCAGGGCCGATCCCGCAGCCGACCACCCCTGCACCCCTTCCCTAGTGGCCAGGACCGCTAGGCCGGCGATGCTCCAGATTTTTCCCGGCAGGTACCGCCCCAGATTGGAGACGCACCATATCCACACGCTCGATCGAAAGCTGAGCTGCTGGTTCCACCCGCCCAGGATCGCTCTCCAGGCCGCGATGAGAAGGCCATACGTCACCCACACTACCACTGCGGCCATGGCTATTGGGACCGGACGGAATTGGAGCTGAAGTCCAACCGATCGGAATTCGCCGAGATCCTGCGCAACTCGCCCCCACAAGAACCACACGACCACAATTCCGAGGAGGGCCTGCGCCACCCAGTTCAGCCAGGTGGTGGGGCGGACGCCCCCGCCCCCGCCCCCGCCGGCGTTAGCGAGGTTAGTTCTGTTGTCGGAGGGCATTCTCGTACACCGATTCGAAGACCCGGGATACTGCTTCGGGTTTGAGTTGGTTTTTAAGGGTCTGGCCGGCCTCGAGTGCCAACCCACGGCTTTCGGCGTTGTTCAAGAACTCGCGAATGGCCCCCGCCATCGATGCCGGATCGTTTGCCGGCACCAGCCGCCCCGGCCCTGTCGGCGGCACCACGTCCCGAACACCGCCACCGGTCTGAGATGCGACAACCGGTATGCCGAGCATCAGAGATTCAGCTGCCGCGAGGCCGAATCCCTCGTCGCTCCCGGCGAACGCCATGACGTCAGCGTTCCCGATCACGCTGGTCACGTTGTGGGGATCCACCGACCCGACGAACCGCACGCGATCGTCGATGGACAGCTGCTTGGCCAGCAGTTCGAGGGCGCTACGCTCAGGCCCGTCGCCGATGATTTTGAGGGGCACGTTGGTCCCGTCGGTTTTGAGGTACGCGAGGGCCTCGAGGATCACGTTGAGGTTTTTTTGTTTGGTGAGCCGACCCAAGGCGACGATCCCGTCGCCACCGGTACTCCCCCGGGCGAAATGTTGCACCAACACCGGCATCGGCTGCACGGTGATGTTGGCGGCATCGATTCCCGCGACCCTCGCGACCTTTTCGGCCAGGTGTGACGAAACGGCGGTCACGCCGGCCGCGTCACGTAGTATTCGCCGAGCGATGAGCCGGCCCAAACGAGACCGTTCCAGGATCCGAACATCGGTCCCGTGCACCGTGACCACGTAGGGTTTCTTGCCGCTCCCACCCTTGCCTCCGGCCCCTCCCATGCCCCCGATCCGAGCCAGCCACGCACTCACGCCGGCCGGGATCCACCAGTGAGCGTGCACCAGATCGAGCGGTCCCCGCCGTGCCTCCCGCCGTATCTCGGCTGCCTGAGCCCGCATGAGGTTGGCAACGGCGAATGCGCCGTGCGGGGACCGCGAACTCTCTACCATGGTGCCGGTATATGCCAGCGATTCTAGCCATTTCGGGGCGTAGCGAACGCGGGACACGGCGATTCCCCGCAGAAAATCGCGACCACCACGCCCGCGATCGGCTGGTGCCACGACTCTCACCACGTGATCTCGTTCTTGCAGCGCGACCGCCAGACGCTCGATGAACGCGCCTGCGACGTCACCCTCCGACCGCGGATAGGCGTGTGTGATAAAGAGCAAGTTCACGAAGCTATCGGTTATGTCGATCCAGCGAAGACGTCACCCGGTCGATCGACCGGTTGAGTGCCCGAATCTCTTCGCGGGATCCGGCGAGCATCTCCCCTACGAAGCCGAAGCCGAAGAGTGAGATGCCGGAGACCACCAATACCAGCACGAGATCGAGCAGCGGGCGCAGCCCGATGCCATAGCCGAACCGGAGAATCAGAGCGAATATGCCGACGCCGAACCCCAGGGCAAACAGCACGCCGCCCGAGACGCCGAAGAACAGCATCGGCTTGCGGCCGAAGCGCAGCAGGAACCAGACGGACAGCAGATCCGTCACGCCGATCGGGATGCGGCCGATCCCAAACTTCGATACGCCGGCTCGGCGGGGATGGACTGTCACGGGACGCTCGCTCACTCGAAAGCCTTCCGCGGCGGCAATCACTACCAAGAACCGGTGCCAGTCGGGGCGAGCCGGCACGACGTCCATGACTTCGCGTCGATAGGCCTTGACGGCATTGAGGTCAGTTACACGGATACCGAAAAGCCAGCGGCACAGCCGGTTGTACAGCCCGGAGACGAGCGCTTTCTCGTATTGACCCTGCTTGGTGCCGGTGATGATGTCGGCTTCGCCCGAGAGGATCGGCTCCACCAGCCGTGGAATGTCTTCGGGAAGAAACTGCAGGTCGGCGGGATAGAAAACCAACGTATGTCCGCGTGCGGATTCGCCCGCGGTCTTGAGCGCCTCGGCAATTCCACGTTGCGAGCGGTGCGTGCACACGGAGATCCAAGTATGCTCGCTGGCCAAGAGTTCCAGCACCTCGCCCGTTTCGTCAGTGCTCCCGTCATTCACGACGACGAGCTCACAACTGTAGGGCACCCTTTCAAGCGCCTCGGCGAAGAGCCGGGCGAATTCAGGCAGGTTTTCGGCTTCGTCTTTGGCGGGCACGAGAACACTGACGTCCACGCGACCGGTCGGTTGTGCGAGGCTCATACCCGCTTGCGCATCCGGGCGGGCAATATGTTGAGCTGGTCTCGATACTTCGCGACCGTCCGCCGGGCGATTTTCACGCCACGCGCGCTCAATGCCTTAACGATGTCCGAGTCGGTCAGAGGGCTCGACGTGTCCTCGTTGGAAACGAGCTTGTTGATCTGAGCTTTTACCGCTCGGGCGCTGGCATTTTCGCCGGGGCCGGTTCTGCCTAGGCCGGCAGAAAAGAAGAACTTGAGCGGCAACACGCCCCGTGGCGTCTGGGCGTACTTCTGATTGGTAACCCGGCTTACCGTGGATTCGTGCATGTTGATGACATCGGCCACTTCCCGAAGCGTTAACGGCTTGAGGTGCTCGACGCCTTTCTCAAAGAAGTCGCGCTGCCGGTCCACGATGAAATTCATCACCTTGAGCACTGTCTGGCGGCGCTGCTCGATCGCCTGTACCAGCCAGGCGGCGCTATTGAGCTTGTTGGTCACGAACTCCCGGGTCGCGCCGGCGAACCGCTTCTTGTCGCCGGCTAGTTCTCGGTAGGTCTTGCTGATTCGCAGCCTGGGCATGCCGGTATCGTTGAGGAAGACCCGGTAGTCTCCCTCGGTCTCTTCAACCACGATGTCAGGAATGATGTAGGAATCGCCGGTCGTCGAGTAACGCAGCCCGGGTTTGGGGTTGAGCTTGGCTAACATGTCGGCTGCGTCCTGGACCTTCCGGGGATTGAGACTGAACCGCTTGGCAAGATCGCTCCACCGATGGGCGATTAGATCCTCGAACACGTCGCGGTCTTCCACGAGTCGGTATGTGAGGGTGTCCTCGTCTCCCTGGTCTTGCAGCTGCAGCAACAGACACTCCCGGAGGTCTCGGGCGCCTATGCCGGGCGGATCCAGCTGCTGGATGATGGTGAGGACCACCTCTGCTTCCGCGACGGTAAAGAATCCTTCACCGTCTTCCTCCCGTTCCACCGGCGTGGGTCCATTGTCCGATGGAGGTTGGGATTGGAAATCGAGCGACGCGTCGGGAGCGGCAGGAACCGTCTCTTGAGCTGACTCCGCATCCGGTTCCACCTCTTCGGGCGTCCGCGTCGATGCTTCCACGCCCACCAGATGCTCGCGCGCTAAGAGGTTGGCACCCTGCACCACTTCTTCGAGGGTTGCCTGAAGGTAGCCGTCGTCTCCGATGTTTCCCAGGATCTCGTCGGCCAGCAATTGCTGGCGCGGCGTGAGGTCCAACAAAGTGACCTGATCGCGCAAGTGATCGGTGAGGTCTCGTGTAGCAACCGTGACCGGCTCGTATACGTCGCGCGTCTCCACTTGTCCGCGAGACCTGCCGACGTCAAAACCATCCAAGACGATTTCTTCCCAATCGATCTCGTCTTGCCGCTCGGTTTCGGCTCGCTCCTTCTCGTGCTCCTCCGGTGTGGTTTCGCGAGGCACTTCGGTTTCTTCCTCGGGTTCCTCCATTTCGAGGAAGGGATTCTCCATGAGCTCGGTCTTCAAGTGTAGCTGCAGGTCGAGCATGGGCATGTACAGCAGATCCATCGCCTGGTACAGGCGAGGGTTCTGCCGCATTTCCTGTTTGAGGGCGGTGACTTGGTGCAGAGCCGGTCTCATGCAGCAGACTCGAGTCGTTGCCGCAACCGGGCCGTCAACGTGGGGCCCAGATACATATCGGCTACTTGATCGTTATAGACCAATTCTCGAACCGTCCCGGAAACGTGAACGGTCCCTTCGAACATGATGTACGCGCGATCCACGATATCCAACGTTTGCTCCACGTTATGATCGGTGATCAAAACGCCGATGCCCTTCTGACGCAGACTGGTCACGATCGTTTGAATATCGTGCACCGCGATCGGATCCACTCCGGCAAACGGCTCATCGAGCAGCATGAACCTGGGCCGTGTCACCAACGCCCGCGTGATTTCCAGCCGGCGGCGCTCCCCACCGGAGAGCTTGTAGGCCGGTACCTTGCGTAAGTGCTTGATGGACAAATCGTCGAGTAGAGCTTCCGTGCGTTCGTCTCGCTCTTCCCTCGTGAGCTTCATGGTCTCCAGGATGGCCTGAACGTTCTCCTCCACGGTGAGCTTCCTAAACACGGAAGGCTCTTGAGAGAGGTATCCAATGCCGCGGCGCGCGCGCTGGTACATCGGCAGTCGCGAGATGTTCTCTCCATCGAGGGTAATCTCGCCTTTATCCGGGCGAATCAGACCGACGATCATGTAGAACGACGTGGTCTTCCCCGCCCCGTTCGGCCCCAAAAGGCCAACGATTTCACCCTGCTTCACCGAGAGATCGACGTTATTCACCACCGCCCGCTTGCGGTACACTTTCGTCAACCCGTGGGCGGCGAGGTGGGAGTCTCCCGCACGATGGGGGGGGGCGGGTGGGGAGCTTGAGGCTTGGAGGGCCGACTGGGCATGGTGGAAATTGGCGCGCACGACCTCGGTCAGCTGTTGAGTGACGGTCGTCAGGTCGGCTGCTATTCGCTCCAGCTCTGCCGTCTTCAGTCGAATCGGGGTGTCGTCTTCCAGTGTGTCTGGAAGTGGCTCGAGGACTTCCTCGGTCACCAACCGTGGCAGCGTTGAGTTTGCGAGGTGGTGGCGCACTTCCTCGAGTGAGAGCGCACCGCCTTGCGGAGCCGTGTGGCCGATCTGATCCCGCTGCAATGCGATGTGCTCCTCCAGGTAGCACACCGCCAATGTCGCGAACGTGGCGCTCCCGTGTTGCACCCTGCAGCGCAATAGGGAAGCCACCGCCAACCCGAGTGACGGATCCCAGTCGCGAAAGCGCTCGACGAATGGGTGCGTCACGGCTGGCGTCCCCGCCCCGCGGATTCCAAGTGCACGCCGTCGGCGTTACCGATCACGTCAATCTGCAGGAGACCGCCCAAGCCGAACAGTGCGGTGATGTGGTCTCCCCGAGAGTAATTGATGTCGGGCACGTCTCCGCCCTCAGGCCGATACACACGATAGAACGCGGCGGCGTTTCCAATGGCTGTGAGTCGTTCGAGAAAGCGGCGTTGAAGGCCGGACTCCTCGAACCGGGCCACCAGCGTATCTCCTGCGATCCAGTCCACCTCTCCGTCCAGCGAGTCTGGTGCGCTCGTGGCCCTCGCAGACCCGAATCCGCGCAGTTCCTGCAACTCCTGATCCGGGGAGTCGATCGCGATCGAGTCGGCCGTGATCGTGTTGGTGGCGGACACAACCTGAGACCGGGTTAGATCTCCCCACGCGAGCCCTCCCTGGATGCGACCGCCCCGCAGCGATAACTCGACGGTATCGGCCGTGATGACAAAGTCGGCGCTCACCGCCTCAGCTGAATCCTGGGCCTGCACCCAACTCAATTCGTTGTTCACGGAGGCGAACGCGATCTCGTGACCGCGCAGGTGGAACCCTGCCGTATCGGCTGCATCACCCGTCGCGCCCCCGCCCCCGCCGCGCACGGCGGCGTTGCCGAACAGTTCGCCCACGTGGCTGGCCAAGTTGAGCTGTGCGCTGTCGGATTCCGAATGGAAATCGCTGCGGTCGATGCGAACGTTGCCGCCGGACCAAGCCGCGGCCTCACCCACCAACCGGATCTCATCTCCTATGATGATGTACGGCTCGGCGTCCGCCGAGTCTTGTGGCGGTGTGTACTCCACGGTCGGACGGTTCGTGGCGTAGAGCTTGGTAGTGTCTCGCAGCGCAGGGACACGTCGCCAATACGTGAGATTCGGGCCGGTCAGGACGGTCCCGGTCTTCACGTTAACGAGTCGCACGTTGCCGTAGGCCTCCAAACGTTCGTCGCTCAGGAAGTAGACGGTGCGATCGGCGTTCAGCGTTACGGTTGTATCGCGGAAAAGGGCACGCCCAACCATCTCGAACTGGCCGATGTCCTGCATCCACGCTACGCTGTCGGCGCTCATGAACGTCTCTTGGCCGTCACAGTGGGCCCGCACGTTGCCACTGGCGAATTGACGTACGCGACCCGGGCCGTAGTTGACTTGATGGCCGTTGTCGGCGTAATCCAACACGGCTTGGCAGGGTGTCGAGCTTTGTGCCTGGGTCGCGCCGACCGCCAGCATGAGGTGTAGGCTGACACATCCCAAAGCCCCAATGATGCGCCGTCGCGTGGTCATGGGTTCTTCACGCGTCCGCTGATGCCAGTCGCTCGTATGTCCCGGAAGTCCGGGTCGGCCGTGAACCCGTCGCCTGTCAATCGGCGATCAGGTGCATCGAACTCGAATCTCTCCGGCCCTGTCAGGCGATTGGAAATCTTGTTGTACGACAGGATGGCTGTGGTCAGGCGACGGCCGTCCGGGGTGACGGCGACCACATTGATACGAGCCTCCATATCGCCGATCTGCCACTTGTACGTACCCTCGGCAGCTGTGATGGTCGATGAAACTTCGCCCAGCGCCGAAAAGAATACGGCGGTGAGTTGCTTCAATTCGACCGACTGCGTGCTCTCGTAAAAAAACGCGGTATCCGCTTCGATCCGGGCCCGCAGTACGCCGTCGGTCGTCACATTGTGCACGAGGCCGTACACGATCTGGTCGGCTGAATCCGCCAGCGCAACAAACCCGCGTGGCCCGTCGAGACCGCGGCACGACAGAACAGCGACGATCCCCCAAGCGAGAACGCCCGCTCCCCTACCGAACATGACCCACCATCGCAGTCTCACCGCGCAGCCTCAAGTATTCCTCGACGGTGCGTTCCCACTCGCCGCGCGCCTTGAGAAGGACCTCGGCGAACTCGCGAACCGCTCCGTGGCCGCCTCGGGCCTCCGTGACGTAATGCACGACCTCGCGTACCTCCGGAACCGCGTTTCGCACACCTACCGGGAGCCCAACGCGCGTGAGGACGGGTAGATCCGGAAGGTCGTCGCCCATGAATGCCGCTTCCTCCCACGTGACGTCGTGGCGAGCCATCGTTTTCTCGAACGCGGGCAGCTTGCGCGCCTGGTCGTCTTGCACGACATCCGACACCCCCAGTTCTTCGGCTCGCAACGTCGTCGCACGAGACATGCGCCCGCTGACGATCACGATCTCGATTCCGGCGTCTTGCAGCAGTCGAATGCCGACTCCGTCCTGAATGTCGAACCGCTTCAGCTCGGCTGGGCGGTCTCCCACCATCCCGATATACACGCCGGCGTCGGTCATCACACCATCGACGTCGAGACCGAGGAGCTTGATCTTCGCCGCGACCTCGGGGTCAACGACACCTTGTCGCCGCGGTGCCATCGTTTAGGCCACGCCAGAGGTAGCCGATTGGCGGGCGGCATGCCACACATCGAGCGCTCGGTGCACCAATCCTGGCAATGCAGCGAGCGGCCACATCGTGGCCGAATCACTGGGGGCCGTTTCGGGCACGGGGTGGGTTTCCAAGAAAAATCCATCCGCACCGCCCGCGGCTGCCGCCAACAACAGACCTTCCACGTGTTCCCTCGCTCCACCCGACACCCCGCCCGGCCCCCGGTCGGGCTGCTGTACGCTGTGGGTGGCGTCGAACAAGACGCTGCAGCTGCCGTTCTGTCGTAGCCGCGTAAGGTTACGCATGTCGACCACGAGGTCTCCGTAACCGAAGAAGGTGCCTCTTTCCGTGATCGCCACGTCCCGCGCGCCAGCGGCACGCACCTTTTCCGCCGCTGCCGTCATCCCCTCAGCGGACATCCATTGGCCCTTCTTGAGGTTCACCGGTTTGCCGGTGCGGCCGACGGCGGTCAGGAGATCCGTCTGTCGGCACAGAAACGCCGGTACTTGCAGCGCATCCACACACGCGCTTACCGTCTCGACCTGACCGACCTCGTGCACATCGGTCATTACCGGCAGACCGGTTTCTTTCCTGACCCGCTGGAGGCGCTCGAGGCCCGCGGTGAGTCCTGGGCCTCTGGGGGCAGCGAGAGTCGAGCGGTTGGCCTTATCGAAGCTTCCCTTGAATACGACGCGAAGGCCGAGCTTTGCTTGGAGCTCGGCCAGGGCGGTTGCGATCGTCAGGTTGAGTCCGTCGTCTTCCAGTGTGCACGGACCCGCCACCAAGACCGGCGGCGGTAGCCACGTAAAAGTCATTTCACGCTTGCGCTTCCATCTTTATCGGCAGCGTCTCGGAGGCCACGCGGTGTTTTCGCTGCAACGCGGCGGCCACGAAACTCGCGAATAACGGATGAGGCCGGCCGGGTCTGGATTGAAACTCGGGGTGGAACTGGCAGCCGATGAACCAGGGGTGGTCCGGGAGTTCCATCAATTCCACGAGCGCGCCGTCGGGTGACAGGCCGCTGCACCGCAAGCCGTACTCCTCGAGGGTATCCCTGTACTTGTTGTTCACTTCGTAGCGGTGGCGGTGGCGCTCGTTCACCTCATCCGTTCCGTAAATGCGGGCCGCCCGCGATCCGCTCCGGAGCCGGCATGGATATGATCCGAGACGCATCGTTCCGCCCATGGCCTCGGCCTCGAGAACCTCATGCTGCTCGTTCATGAGGGAGATCACGGGGTTTTCGCACTGCGCTTCGAACTCACTCGAGTTGGTTTGTGCGAGCCCGCAAACGTTGCGTGCGAACTCGACGATGGCCGTCTGCAGGCCGAGACAGATTCCGAAAAACGGAAGCCCGTTCTCGCGAGCCCAGCGGACCGCGTGGACCATTCCCTCCACGCCCCGCTCTCCGAAGCCGCCTGGGATCAACAGCGCATCGTATCCATCCAAGACGTTCTCCGCGTCGCCTTCCTCGAATCGGGTGCTGGTGATCCACTCGAGATCCACCCCGGCGTCGTGTTGCATGCCTCCGTGCACCAGGGCCTCACGGATCGACGTGTAAGAGTCTGTCAACTCCGTGTACTTGCCCACGATGGCGATCTTGACTTGCTCGGATGGTTCCATGACGCGACGCACCATTGCGTTCCAGGGGCGGAGGTCCGGTTCTTTCGTATCGATCTGCAGCTTGCGGCATACTTCTCGGTCCAACCCCTGCTCGTGCAGCATGAGCGGCACTTGATAGATCGAGCTGACCGTGCGGCTCTCTACCACGCAGCCGAAATCGACATTACAGAATAAAGCGATCTTGTGCTTGATCTCTTCGGATATTGGGTGGTCGCTCCGGCAGATCAAGAAGTCGGGCTGAATGCCGATCTCCATGAGTTCGCGCACCGAGTGTTGCGTCGGTTTGGTCTTGAGCTCACCGGTGGTGGACATGTACGGCAGCAGGGTCAGATGGATGAACAGGGCATTTTCGCGCCCGATCTGCTGGCGGAATTGCCGGATCGCCTCTAAGAACGGCAAGGACTCTATGTCACCCACGGTACCGCCGATCTCGGTGATCACGATGTCGTGATCGGCGGCAAGTCGTCGGATGGCGCTCTTGATCTCATCGGTGATGTGAGGAATTACCTGCACGGTGCTTCCGAGGTATTCGCCGCGGCGTTCTTTGGTAATCACGTTGAGGTAGACCTGCCCCGTCGTGACGTTGTTCATCCGGGACAGCGACCGGTCGATAAACCGCTCGTAGTGGCCTAGATCGAGATCCGTCTCGGCCCCATCGTCGGTCACGAACACCTCGCCGTGCTGGAACGGCGACATGGTGCCGGGGTCGACGTTGATGTACGGATCGAACTTCTGGATCGTGACGTTGAGCCCGCGCTCGACGAGCAAACGGCCGAGAGACGCGGCGGCGATGCCCTTGCCCAGTGATGAAACAACACCACCCGTTACGAAGATGTACTTCGTCGTCATTCGCACTCCCTCAGCATGAAACGGACATGATTAACTCTGCGCGGCGCAAATCTTCGGCGGTATTGATGCCCATGGCCGGCGGCTCCGCAATGGCCGCGACGCCGATGCGTTCGCCGTACGACAACGGACGCAGCTGCTCGAGGTCCGCCGCAATCTCTGCTGCGACTGGGCCGGTGGCCGCCCATCTCGCGAGGGCCGCCGGACGGTATGCGTAAATCCCGACATGGTGCAGCACGGCGCAGTCCGCCAACCCTTCGGGTGGCGTCGCCCGCCGTGAGAACCCGGCGGCATTCCCGTGGCTGTCGACAAACACTTTTACGGTGTGCGGATCCTCGATGTCTTCCCCGGCCCAGGGACCCGCCGCCGTCCCCACACCACAACCAGCGCGAACCCGGTCGATGGATCCCGCGACAGCGCTCTCGGCAACGAACGGCTCGTCGCCCTGGAGATTGACCACGATTTCCACCGCGGCGAACCGGGCCAATGCGGCTACCTCGGCGACACGGTCGGTTCCGCTACGGTGTTGTCTGGTGAGCACTGGTTCTACGTCGATGCCCTGCACCGCGTCACAAATGCGTTTGTCATCAGCCGCCACCACCACGTGGTCGAAACACCCGAGGTCTAGCGCACGCTGGGCTACTACGCGGATAAGTGGTTGGTTGGCAATGGGTTGGAGGGGCTTGTGTGGAAGGCGGGAGGAAGCAAGACGCGCCGGAATCACACACAGTGTACGCATGGTCAAATGTAGTAGGCGCTTGTCGCCCTGTCAAAAGTCGTGCCGCGGTACCGCAAAAAGCTTGTACCGCACCATAAATCATTGCTATGACAAAACTTACAACTTTTCAAGTCTGTTGTAAATGGGCCAGAAACGCCCAATTTTGGGCTCTCGCCGGATCTATGGGAGACCGACGGAGAACTCGATGCCGATCGACCCGTTCGATGGGGCTCGCACCCGCAATTCTTCAGGAAAATCCCACAACTGTGCGGATACGAAGGCCTCAACGCCGGCGATCAGGTGGTTGAAGACCAACAATACCGCCCAATCTTGGACTTCGGCCTCTTTGGATTCGACGCGCTCGAGCGATTCCGTGTCGTCTTCCGACGCCACGGTCCTGAGGTAATCGAGTTGATGTATCGATTTGAGCGTCATGGTGAGCGCCAGGCCTTCCCATGCCACGAAGAAGGCGCCGGTCACCCGCCGCTGCAGGATGGACTGGCCCCAGCCCGGCAGCAAGATGGACCGCCACAGGCCCCCGAGTGGGGAGATCGGGGGGTGAACGCGGAAGGGGTCGACTGTCACGGTGTCGGCCGGATCCCCGGGCCGGGTGGGGAAGGTAGGGATTTGGGCCTGCGAGGCCGGCACCCAGCTGCTGGATAGGATTGCTGCTATGAGTAGGACCTGGCGCATAACCGCACGGTGTCGGGTGTCGGGTGTTGGGTGCTAGGTGGCTGGTGTTGCACTCCATCCACTCGATCACTGAAGCCGATGCCGGCGCTCTGAGGTATCAGTGGGTGAAACGGAATCCTGCCACTTGACCCCTGACACCCAACACCTGAAACCTACACTCAACCCGCCGCAGTGAGCCGCCTCCCCATCAATTGCTCCCAAAATTGTACACGAACGACAGCAACGGGATCGGCAATCCCTCGTCCAACAGTTCGCCGATCAATATCAGCCCAGCATCGACGGCGATGTGCTCGCCAAAAAACCTGAGGGCTACCGCAAACGGCTGCTCAGCCAGATCGAAATTCGAACCGGTGATCAGCCAGTTCTCAGTCACGAACGCGAGACCGTTGGAGAGGCGAACGTTGCCACCCAACATGATGATTGGGTGGTCGGCAAACTCGAAGTCCGCACCTCCAGCCCTCGTGTAACCCAGACCGAGACCGGCGGTGAAGCTCGCGTCCTCCTCGCCAAAGGTTCCCACGGCAAATGCGATGCCGGCGGAGATGTCTTCTTCGAGGGATGAGAAGCATAAAGAGCGCCAACCGAGACGGCCACCTTGTCGGATTGCCGCCAGCCAAGCCGCGGCGCGATGTAGAACAACTGCTGCGTCAGACTGATGCCCGGGATGATGGACATGCCCGCCATGAGGCTGAAGTTGTCAGAGATGCCGTAAGCGATCCCGGGAAAGAAGACGTAGAAATCCGAAAAGTACGCGTCGCCCTTTCTGAGAGGCCTTCCCGTCGGAGCAAAAAGCAGTCGGGAATAGTTCGGATCGAACCGCTGAAACACCCCGTCAACGACGCGCCCGCGGATCGGCCGAATCGAGACGATGGACGACCGGGGCATTCTGACCTCCGCCCCGCCGATGGTGAGAAAAACCACCGTCGTCTCATCCTGTTCAACGATCGTTCCCCGCAACGTGGTACCGTCTCTCAGCACGACCGAGACCAACGAATCGCCGGGCAGCGGTTCCTGAGCGCGAAGGCGGCCGGGAAGAAGCGCCGCGAGCCCGACAAGTAGGAGCGCCCAGCCCATGCGGCGGCGGAACCAGCGCGGGGAACGACAGGCGCTGAGAAGTGCCGCCATCAGGAGAATTCGTCGCATCGTTACAAGGTGTCAGGTATCAGAGATATCCGTTTCACACACTGATACCCCCCCCCCGCCGGCATCGGTTCGGCGATCGAGTGAAGTGCGACCCGACACCTGGCACCTAACA
>JADFPO010000145.1 GCA_022562295.1 Gemmatimonadota bacterium | reverse complement strand
CAATACGCTGGCAAGGACATGCCTGGTCGGCAAGGCTGAGCGACGGGTCATCATGCTAACGTTTCTCCTCGAATTAGTGCGGAATGACTGCATCGGTGGCATGCGGCACATACCGGCATTGGGTGCCTATCAGCGATGATAGCCAGTAAAGCCGCACCGCGGCAACCATCGCTGAGGGCCCGCAATATCCGAAACATCATCGCCCTGGCTCCATGAGGGGCGTGTTAGTTGGCAGCGACTAGCACCCGACACCCATCTCTGAAGGCTGAATCTCAACGCCGAATCAGCTGACCGGGCGCAGCCCGGCGTCCTTATCCCGCATCCCTTGACCAAAACGGTACCATTCGGCATAATGGTAACCATATGGTTACCATTTCTTCGGAACACCTGGACCGCACCTTCGCTGCGCTGGCCGACCCGACCAGGCGGGCCATCCTCGAGCACCTGAGCCAGGGACCCACAACCGTTGGCGAGCTGGCCGATCCGTTCCGCATCTCGCGGCCCGCGATATCGAAGCACCTCCGGGTCTTGGAGCGCGCGGGGCTGGTGCAGCGTCGGCAGGACGGGCGGCTGAGCCGATGCGCGCTCGATGCCACCCCGATGAAGAACGCCGCCGACTGGGTGGAGCGGTACCGCAGATACTGGGAACAACAACTGGACGCGCTCGCGCGCTATCTCGAACATGAGGAAAACACGAATGGCAACGCAGACCACGACTAGCTCGCTCACCGTCACTCGTACGATCAAGGCATCGGCCGACCGGGTATTCGACGCGTGGACGCAACCTGAGCACATGAAGCGATGGGCGGCCCCGGAGGGGGTGGAGGTGCAAGTGGCGGAAGTGGATCTCACCGTCGGCGGCCGGTACCACATCCGCATGTTGTCCGGCGAGGGAGTGGAGTACAACGCGGTCGGCATCTACCGCGAGGTCACACGGCCGACCCGCTTGGTGTATACGTGGTCGTGGGAGGAAAAGGAACACGACGTGGGCGAGACGTTGGTCACGGTCGAGTTCAAGGCGCAGGGAGACACCACCGAGGTGACGGTGCTACACGAAGGGTTCCCAGCCACCGAAGCCCGCGACGGACACGAGCAAGGTTGGAACGGCTGTTTGGATCGATTCGAGCAGTTGTTCGCGTAGCGCGCCAGCGTACCGCTCGGGCGAAACCCGCTAACGACCACCCCGGTGAGCACTTCGCGGGTGGTCGTTTTGCATGGACGACATGGTAGTCGTTTGGCATGTATGACCGACCGGACCGACCACCGGCATGTGTATTTGACAAATCTATATGTCACATATATATATGTCACTGACCCATTTCCGAATCGGTTCTCGTATGTCATTCCAAAACAAGGAGTTACGGCTTCCTCTCACGCCCTTGTCGTTCCAGCTCCTGTTGGCCATCGCCGACAAACATCGCCACGGGTATGGGATTGTGAAGGAGATCGAACTCGCCACCGACGGCGCCATGAAGCCGGCCACGGGAGCCGTCTACCTAGCAATCCAGCGGATGGTAGACGAAGGATTGATTTGCAACGAGGCCGCGCCCGGCGACGTCGCCGTGGACGAGCGACGCCGCTACTACGGTCTCACGGAGTTGGGCCGGCGCACCGCGGCCGCCGAGGCGACCCGTTTGGCAGGGTTGGTCGGAGCGGCGGTTCGGAAGCGGCTGGTGGGTGGTGGCGTGTTTGACAACTTGAACGATTGATGGAGTCGCACCCGACCGGCATGGCGACCTTGCCGCTCCGCTGGCTGCTTCGCCTGTTTCCGAAGCGCTTCCGCGATCGGTTCGGCGCGGATCTTTGCCTCGCGGTCTCCGACCGCATGGCTGCTGCACGAACGCAATCCCTGTGGGCCGCCGTCCGGCTCTTCGTGGCCGAGTTCTGGGGACTCTTGGTGAGCGCGGCGCGCATGCGTTTCGCCTCCCGCCCCCGCACAACAATCTCAGCCGCGCCGCGCGGCCCGGACGGGCCTCGGCGCAAGGACCTGCTCATGCAGTCGCTCATACAAGATATTCGATACGGCCTCCGCAGCTTCGCCAGGAACCCGGGCTTCACGGCCGTCGTGGTGGGCACACTCGCGCTGGGCATCGGCGCCAACACGGCGGTGTTCAGCGTCGTGAACGGCGTGCTCCTCAAACCCTTGCCCTACGAACAGCCGGATCGCCTGGTATCCGTGTACACGCGTTTCCTACCCGAAAGCGGCTTCGACTTCAACCAGTTCTCGCTGGATCCGAGAGAGTTCCAAGACTACCGCGAGCAGTCGGAGAGCATGGAGGTGGTGGGGTTTTATTGGACCGGCTCCACGACGCTTACCGGGGTCGACGAGCGAGCCGAAGAGCTGCGAACCACCGCGGTGTCAGCGGGTGTCTTTCGCGCGTTGCGCGTTTCGCCGCTGCTCGGCCGCGCGTTCATCGACGACGACAATGCCCCGAACGCTCCAGCGGTGGCGATCCTGGAGTACGACTTCTGGCAAACCCGGTTCGGCGGGGATCCCGGCGTGGTGGGCAGGACGATCTTCCTCAGCAGAAGATCGGTGGAGGTCGTCGGCGTGATGCCCGAAGGGTTCGACTTCGGGACGCGGGACCTCGCCATGTGGCGGCCCGCCACGATCGACCCGGCGATTCCCGCAACGCGACGCTCGAGCCACTACGGCTACGGGATCGCGCGTCTCGCGCCCGGCGTCACACTCGAAGCGGCCGAAGCGGAGATGACGACCCTGATGGCAGGCTGGCGGGACGAGTTTCCCAATATCCACACCGGCCACTTTCTGTTCCTCATGCCGCTGGTGGAGGACGTAGTAGGCAATATCAGGCAACCCCTGCTCCTGCTGATGGGCGCAGTGGTGTTCGTGTTGCTCATCGTGTGCGCCAACGTGGCTAATCTCGTGCTAGCGCGCGGCGAAAATCGAGGCACCGAGTTGGCGATCCGCACGGCGATGGGGGCGGGCCGCGCACGCGTTGCACAGCAACTGGTGACGGAGGGTGTTCTGTTGGCGCTGGCCGGAGGAGCACTCGGCATTCTCCTGGCCGTGCGGGGAGTGCCGTTCATGCTTGCACTCGGCGGCACTGCCATCCCGAGATCGAGCGGCGTGGGCCTCGACCTGCCCGTGCTCGTGTTCGGAGCCGCGCTCACCGGGTTGGCCGGCGTGCTGTTCGGCATCATCCCGGCATGGCACGTGGGCGGCACGGACCTGCAGAGTGCGCTCAAGGACGGGAGTCGCGGATCTTCGGACGGCGGAACTCGCATGACCTTCCGCCGCATACTCGTGGGCGCCGAGTTTGCGCTCAGCGTGCTGTTGGTCATCGGCGCCGGGCTGTTGGTGCGAAGCTTTGGCGAGCTGCTCAAGGTCGATCCCGGATTCCGCACGCAAGGCACCTTTGTAGCCCGTGTCTCGTTACCGTCTCAGGCGTATCCGGACGACGAGCAGGTGCTGAGCTTCTACACCGGCCTGCTCGAACGCGTGCGCGCGCTTCCCGGTGTCACAAGTGCAGGTACCTCGACGTGGCTCCCGCTCCAAGGATCTTCGGTTAACGATTTCGAAATCGAGGGCAGAGAACCACGCAGTCAGGGAGACCTTGCCAGAAACGGAATATTCGTCGCTGCCGGCCCTTCGTTCTTCGAAACGATGGGCATGACCCTCGAGCGCGGGCGACTCATCGACGAGCGCGACCGGCTGGGTACGACGTCGGTGGTGCTGATCAACGAAAAACTGGCGTCGGAGTTTTGGCGGGAGGAAGATCCTCTTGGTGAGCGGATACGGATGGTAGGGCTGGGTGAATGGGCCACCATCGTGGGCATCGTGGGTAACGTGCGGGGGGACGGGTTTGCCCAAGACCCCGACGGCGCGTACTTCCTTGCGGCAGCGCAGACACCGGCCACCATGGGATCGGCGCGGCGCACGATGTGGCTCACGGTTCGTACCGATTTGGCTCCCCTCACGCTGGCGCGGCCCATCGAAGCCATCATCTCCGAATTGGACTCGAACCTCCCTCTCACGAGGATTCAAACCGTGACGGATCTCGTCAACCGGTCGATGGCTCAACCAAAATTCACCATGGTGCTGCTTGGCGCGTTCGCGACGCTTGCCATGATGCTCGCAGCCGTCGGCATCTACAGCGTCATGTCGTACAGCGTGGCGCGCCGCAACCGCGAGATAGGGATTCGCATGGCATTGGGGGCCGCAGGACAGGACGTGTTGCGGATGGTGGTGCGGGAGGCGATGGGACCCGCGCTTATCGGGTTGGGCATCGGTGCGGCCGCCGCCCTCGGCGTGACGCGCCTGATGTCGAGCCTGCTTTACGGCGTGAGCCCCGCCGACCCGACGACCTTCGGGTCCGTGGCAGTGATCTTCGTCGGTGTCGCACTCGTGTCGTGCGCGATTCCCGCGCTCCGAGCGACCAGGGTCGATCCGATGGAATCGATGAGGACGGAGTAGGGCCAAGGGCGCAGACACGGAAGGCACAGCGGTGAGGTGTCGGGTGTCAGGGGTCAGGTTTCAGGGCTCGGGATCTCTCCTCTGAAACCCGTCACATGGAACCCGACACCCATCCAACCCCCTTCCCCTGAAACATTCTCGCCGCCTGAGACGTATGCCTAGACAGACCAACCTTGCTCTGTCTAGACACGGGAGCGGCTATGGCTCGTCCGAACTCGGACCTTCTCCGCGGTACGCTCGACATGCTGGTGTTGCAGATCCTTTCCGAGGCCCCCTGCCACGGATACGCCATCGGGCAGCAAATCCAACACCTGACCGATGATCGACTGCGGATCGAACAGGGCTCGCTCTACCCCGCGCTCTACCGGCTCGAGCGTCACGGGTGGGTCAAGTCCAAGTGGCAGAAGAACAGTGCCTCCAAGCGGCGGACGAAGGTCTACCAGCTGACGCGCAAAGGGCGCGAGCGCTTGGAAGCCAACATCGAAAACTGGCAGCGCTTCGTGGACTCGGTCTCACACGTCGTGCCGGGCTCGTAGTGGCGTTGATCCCCTCCCACCGATCGGGCCCCCGCCCCGGATTCTGGGCCCGCGTGGCGGCGAAGCTCGGAGCGCGGGGTCGCGCTCGACGCCTCGCGGCTCGCATGACCGAGGAATTCGGCTTTCACCTCGACCTCGAGCGCCAAAAGCTCCTCAATCAGGGTTACTCAGCCAATGACGCCCGTCAAGAAGCCGAAAGACGTTTCGGCGATCTGTCAGACATTCGCTCGGCGTGTCGAGTGGAGTACTCCATCGACCCCGCCTCGGGTGGCCCCGGGGAACCTCCTAACCACTCTTTAGGGGAAACCATGCACACCGTCGTCCAGGATCTCCGCTACGCCGTCCGCACTTTACGGAAGGCGCCCGTCTTCACCGCGGTCGCCGTGCTCACCTTGGGTCTGGGAATCGGAGCCAACACGGCAATCTTCAGTGTCGTAAACGGTGTGGTACTGAGACCGTTGCAATACCGATCGCCGGGAGAGCTGGTGTTCCTCACTACGGCCTTTCCGACACTGGGCTTCGACGAATTCTGGTGGTCGGCGCCCGAATATTTCGAGTACAAGGAATGGAATCAATCATTTTCAGATATCGGTGCCTTCACTACCGGCGAAGTGAGTATCAACGGAGGAGATGCACCCATCCGGGTTCCGGGCGCGTTCGTGACGGCGGAATTCTTCGAAACGTTGGGAGTTCCGGCTGCAATGGGACGGGTACCCGACCGCGACGAGGATTCGCCCGGCGGAAATAACGTCGTCGTGTTATCACACGAACTGTGGCAGCGAGCCTTTGGAAGCGATCCTCAGATTATCGGGAGAGTACTGGACGTCAACGGGACTCAGAGTACGGTCGTGGGCGTGATGCCCCCCAAGTTCGACATCGACGATAGCCAGGTGGAAGCGTGGATCCCGATGCAGCTGGATCCGGTGAACCCCGGGCGGCGTGCCAGCCATTTTCTCTACCTGGTCGGACGACTCGACCGCGGCGTGTCGATCGAGCGGGCCAACGCAGAACTGGGTCCGCTCGTCACCCAGTGGAACGAGCGCGTGGGCGGCAATCATTCTCCCCTTCCCGACACCCACTTTATCAATCTGAAGCCGCTGCAAGAAGAAGTCGTCGGCGAAATCCGACCGGCCCTCATGATACTGCTCGGTGCGGTGGGATTCGTCTTGCTCATCGCCTGTGCCAACGTCGGCAACTTGTTGCTCGCGCGGGCGGAAGCTCGTCAGAAGGAAATCGCCGTCCGCACTGCGCTCGGCGCGGGACGCGGCCGCCTGGCACGGCAACTGTTGACCGAGAGCCTCGTGCTGTCGCTCGCGGGCGGAGCCGTTGGGCTCGCCTTGGGGAAATGGGGCGTGCAAATCCTTCTCGCGACGAACCCGGGTAGTATACCGCGCCTCGCCGAGGTCAGCTTGGACGGATCCGTCATGTTGTTCACCCTCTTGGTGTCGATGCTGGCGGGCGTCTTGTTCGGCTTGGCTCCGGTCCTGCATCTCGCCCCGCACAACCTGAGTCCGGCGCTACGGGAGGGTGGGGTGCGGGCAACCGCGGGTTCGGCACGTTTGCTGCTGCGCCAGTCACTGGTGGTTTCGGAGTTGGCGTTGGCGGTCGTGTTGGTGGTAGGAGCCGGGCTGATGCTCCGTAGCTTCGCGACGCTGCAGCGCGTCGATCCGGGGTTCGAGCCCGACGGGCTCCTGACGTTTCGTCTGTTCTTGCCGGGAGCGTCGTATCCTGCTCCGTCCGATCAGGTGTCGTTCCTCAATCGGTTGACCGAACGCATCAGAGCGGTCCCGGGCGTAACCGATGTTACGACGATGAGCGGACTGCCACCCCGCCGACGAGTGAACGCCAATACGATGCAGTTCGAGGGAATCCAGCCATCGGCAGACGGACCGCCCCTGCTCATTGACTTCTTCCAGACCGTGACCGACAACTACTTCCGCACGATGGGTATCTCGTTGGTAGAAGGAAGGTTGTTCGAGACGCAGGACGCGGAGAACACCGTACCAGCGGTCCTGGTCAACGAAACCGGTGCGCAGACGTTTTGGCCCGACGGAGCGATCGGGAAACGCCTCCGCCAAGGGCCACAGTCGCCGTGGTTGACAGTAGTGGGCGTGGTAAAGGACGTGAAGCAGGACGGGCTCGACGAGGAAACCGGCTCGGAACTGTACTTCTATTATCCGCAGGTTGCTGGCGTATTTGGTTCGTTGACGATGAATGTTGTGGTGCGGAGTTCGGTCCCCCCAACCTCGCTGGCACCTGCCATGCGTCAGACCGTGTGGGAACTTGATGCCACGCTACCGCTCGCCGATCTCCAACCGATGAGCACGGTGCTGTTCGACTCTGTAGCACGCCCCCGGTTCCTCACCCTGCTGCTCGCCATCTTCGGTGGCGTGGCGTTGACCCTGGCGGCGGTCGGTACCTACGGCGTGATGTCCTACACCGTTGCCGAACGGACTCACGAGATGGGCATTCGCATGGCGCTTGGGGCGAAGGCCGGCGGCGTCGTCAAGCTGGTGCTCGTGCAGGGACTCCAACTTGCAGTAATCGGACTCGGTCTGGGCATGGCGGCGGCGTTTGGACTCACAAAACTCATGTCGTCCATTCTCTTCGGCGTGAGTACCACGGACATGATAACGTTCGTCGGGGTTCCCGCTCTCCTCGCGATTGTCGCATCAGTCGCATGCTTGATACCGGCATGGCGGGCCACGCGAGTGGACCCGATCGAGGTACTCCGGGCCGAGTGAAGGTTCCCCTGGACTGAAGTCCGGGCTCGGCTCGGCCGCCCGTCCTGAAGGACGTTTCCCCCCGCCTTTCAAGGCGAGTACGAAGTGCCGAGCCGGCGCTTTAGCGCATGGGAAACGCAGCGCCTTCATAACTGCTACTCACACTTGCCGAGCACCGACTGACCGCTAGGTTAGCCGTACCCCAACCGAGTTCATGCTCAGCTCGGGCGCGTCGTGACGTGGCCGGAACATGACAGAGGTGAGGTATGATCGAGCAAGGGTTCGAGATCCATCGCTGGCTGTGGTCGAGCGTGTTCGTGCTCCCGCTCGTGCTGATGGCGTTGTACCGGGTGGTGGAGCGATGGGACCGCAGCGGCAACATTCGCAAGTCCGGCCTGTTGCTGGGAGCGTTCTACGGCGGGGCGATCCTGGGGGTCGGCCCCTTCGCCGCGGGGATGTTGCACGCGAGTCCGCTCGGCGGGTACATCCCCGGCGTTGGCGGACTCGCCTACGATCCGCTTTACTTCGGCGCGTTTCTCACCTTCGCCATGCTGTGGACCGAACCGGAGATCGAGCAGTTCAAGGTGGTACGCGGGTTTTTCAAACTGCTGCTGCTCGCCGGCATACTCCAACTCGGTGCCATTGTTTGGGATCAAGGTCCGCCAATCGACCCTCTGATTGGATCGGGCACCGTGCCCGAGTGGCGGGCAGCATTTACGCTTGGCACTTGGGCGGTGCTGATCGCGGGATGGCACACCGTCTATCGCATTGCGTGGAAGCGGTGGGCCGCCAACACCGTCATGTTCGCCCTCGTCGCCGTCCTCTCGTTGGTCGCGCTGGTCCAGGGCGGACCGTTGGGTGGTGGGATCATACTCGCCATCTCGCTCCTCCTCTTGCCTCTGGTGTTGGGATTCGCGCGCACCGAGTCTTGGGATCTCTCCG
>JADFPO010000144.1 GCA_022562295.1 Gemmatimonadota bacterium | reverse complement strand
CCTTGATTACTTCTAATCTTCAAGTTTACCAGAGGTTGGAGGCCGCCTCAAATTTCAACTAAGATTAGCACACCCTCGGCGAACGCCTTCAATCCGACAGAGCAGTGCATGCACCAGAAACAAGTGCAGGGAGGTCTGAAATGGCCACAGCAGGCAAATCCTCAAAGACACGTGGACGTGCCAACGGCAGGGACTTGACGATAAGTGCAGGGGGAGCCGCCACGACGGCGGCGACCGTGGGACTCCTAATGTGGATCTACAATTCGTACGGAATTGACCTCAGCTCGTTCAGCTTCTGGTTCGTCATACCAGTGGGTGCGCTTCTGGCGGGCGCTGCTGCAGCGTCCGGCTACTACTTTGTAGCCAAGTGGACTCATACGATGCCGACACGCAGAATAATGGTCAACTCAATTATTATTGCGGGTGGAGCTTGGATGTCGCTCCTGTGGCTCAAGTATGTTGGAATGACGTTCGAGGACGGCACGCGCGTACGCGATTTCGTGGACTTCTGGACGTGGTTCAAGATCACGACGGAAAACATGTCTCTGAACATCCGTGCGCGAGGTGGATCGGGTGTCGAAACAGGCGCGCTTGGCGCGCTTGGCTACGTGCGACAGGTGATTCAGTTTGCTGGTTTCGCGGCCGGTGGCCTAGCTGTTTACGGCTTCCTTGCCGACGCACCGATTTGTGCAAACTGTCGACGGTACGCCAAAACCCGGAGTCTGACCAAGGCCCTTGAGCCAGCTGCCTTTGACGATATGATTGGTGCCGCGGACGTGTCTTTCCCTGGCCTGGTCGATGCCGTATCAGCGGTGGCCAAAGGCAAGGGAATCAGCCTCATCGGCCTCGAACTACAGACGTGCCCCGAATGTGGGGGCCTTCAGGTAGCACCCCAAGTGTGGGTAGGCCGAGAAGACAGTCCGACGCGACTACCTGCCTACAGCGCCGATCAAGACCTTGTCGGTTCGATCGAGGCAGCCGCCAAGTCGTCCTAATGGTTAGTGCTTACGCGCCTGCTGGCTAACAAGCCATGCACCTGACGGTGCGGGCAGCAAGAAACTCTCGGCTGAAGGCAACCATCCTGACAATGGGGAACAGCTCGGGCATCGGCAAGTAACCTTTGAGGTCGATGCAAGGGCGCGACTGGTTCCTGGGCTGGCGGGGCGCCCGGCGGGACCCATATTAGGTAGCGTGGCCTTGCTTCATATGCCGCCAGGCGATCTCCGGTTGGGCCAATCTCAACAGCTTGCGGTGCGGCGGCTTGAGCTTGGTTGCCTGGGCGCGGCCGCAGGCGACTAGGGAGCGAGGGGGCGCTTGAGATGGGAACTAGACTGGTCAATCCATTGATTAGTTCGGCGGCGCGACGAGACGATGAGCGAGCACCTGGAAATTGTCCCGTATGATCCCCGCTGGCCCCGTGAGTTCGAGTCCGAGCGAAAGAGGATCGCCGCAGCGCTGGGCGAGCTCGCCCTGCGTGTCGATCACAAGGGGTCGACAGCGGTTCCCGGCCTTGGAGCTAAGCCGGTCATCGACATCCAGATTTCAGTGGAGCAGCTCCATCCACTTGAGACCTATGCTGCCGCGCTTGCGCGGCTCGGCTACAAGCACCTACCTCACCCCGACGATGCGTTTTGCCCGTTCTTCTATCGGCCAAGCGACTGGCCCCACACTCACCACGTGCATGTCGTTCAGGCGGGCGGAGACGAGGAGCGCCGAATCTTGGCGTTCCGGGACTACCTGAGAGAGCACAGTTCAGTCGCGCGCGATTACGAGGAGGTCAAGCGTCGTCTTGCCCCCCGTTACAGCGCGGCAGAGTTCTCATCTCGCCAAGCGTATGCGGACGCGAAGGGCGAGTTCATCAACCGGATCACCCGGGTCGCGCTCGCGGGAGGTCATCCGCGCGGTCTGTGAGGCGCGCCGCCCAACAAGGCGCTGCAGCTGACACCGCGCTGCTCGGTCCAGTCGATCCGTGGTACAGTCTGGCGGCGGGCGCCTGTGCCCCCGCGCTACCGGCCAGCGCAGTGCGGCGCAGCTGAGCGCCCGGTCCGTTAGGCGGCCTGAACATAGAGCGAGGTGCGAGATGCGAATGGAGGTCATCACGAAACGCGACGATCTTGTGATCCGCAGACTCGTCCTAGAGCCCGGCGAGGCAATGCCGTGGCACACGGATTCTTGCGTTCGTTTTTCGGTTGTCGTGCGCGGCGAACAGCTCCGCATCGAGTTTCGCGATACGGGTGCGCAGGTCACCGTTGCGGTGCATCCGGGCATGGCCGACTGGGACGAGCCGGATGCGCGTGTTCATCGCGGCGTGAACGCGGGTGCAACTCCTTATGAGGAAGTCGTCACGTTTTTCCTCGATGCTCCGGGTATCGACCCTCAACCGGAGCATCCCTAGGCAAGGAGCCAGCCGCTTGATATCAACTTTGAAGTGCAACACTGAGGGTTAACGTTCATAGCATGCCCTTCGGAAGTGCGATAGCCGAGCCGTTTGCGGGGCCGGGTGTTGAGTTGCGTGGCGATCCGATTGCAGTTGTGTAAGGAAGGTCGTTGGAGTTATGAGGCTGGCAAGATTCATCAAACGTTCGACGCCCGTGAGCTGGCCATTAGTCACGCCGCAGCTGATGGGCAGGGCTGTTAGGCCGTCGGCGTGGCGGCACAGGAGCGAAATGACAATTGAGACTGTCCATCTCCGACTGATACCCTACTCGCCTGATCATCTGCTCGCGTTGATCGAGGGCGATGAGCGTTTCGAGGAACGCTTCGCGCTGCCAGCTTCGGAGGGCCTCCGAGCGTTCATCGTGTCGGATGAGGTCTCGCCCGCCTGGCTCGCGCGACTCCGCGCGTCGTCGTCGGCAGATCCGTGGGTTCATGGCTTCGCCGTTGTGCATCGGGAGAGCCGTTCGGTCATCGGGAACGTCGGGTTCAAAGGGCCGCCAGACGAGGAGGGGATGGTCGAGATCGCCTATGGTATCGTGCCTGCTTTCCAGGGACGAGGGTATGCCACAGAAGCAGCCGAGGCAGGCGTCGCGTTCGCGTTCGGAAATGGTCGCGTGCGTCTCGTTCGGGCGCACACGCTTCCTATGCCCAACGCCTCGACACGTGTCCTGGAGAAGTGTGGGTTCAAACACACCGGCGAGGTCGTGGACCCCGAGGATGGCCTTGTGTGGCGGTGGGAGAGAAACAAGGAACCGGCTTGATATCAAGTTTGAAGTGCAACATTGAAGGTTAAGGTTTCATAGCATTCCTCCGGGGTGCGGTAGCCGAGCCGTTTGCGGGGAAGCCCTGCCTCTGATCCGGTCGCTCAAGGGCCGACTGGCACGTGGTAGCAAAGTACTTTGCAACATAAAGTAAGTCAACAACTGCAGCGGTCAATCGCCCCCGAGCCGCCGGTTCGTTGGCGCGGAGCATGATCCCCGTTGGCAAGGGAGTGGTTCGGACTGGGTTGTAGCGGCCCGGAAACGAGGGGAATATCTAACAACCGAGGAGGAATGTTCAAGGTAGTTTTGGTATCATCCCAGACATCCCGACGGTGCCGACCGCATATGGGCGGCGCCCCTCCGACGGAGAAGCTATCCATGCATCGTAACTTGCTACCCAGGCATCGCAGAGTCCTCTCCCGGGCTCGCCTTGTCTTCGTCCATCTCTTGCTTGCTGCAATCCTGCTCGGGAGCAACGCCCTCGTCGTCGCTCCGGCGGCGGCCCAGGCTGTCCACGACCCTGTCTACCCCCGCGCGGAGTGGGAGTACGTGGGGCGCCGGGCCCTCGAGGCCTACGGCTGGTCGGCCAGCGGACTTCGCCGTGCCTGGGAATTCATCCGGGACAGCTCCAACACCACGGGCCTGATCGTGGTGGACCGAGGTCGCGTAGTGTTCCAGTTCGGGGACGTGGAGGAGCTGTCCTACCTGGCTTCGGTGCGTAAGAGTATCCTCGCGATGCTGTACGGAAAGTACGTCGAGGACGGCACCATCGACTTGGAAAAGACATTGGAACAAATGGGGATGGACGACGTCGGTGGCCTCCTCGACATCGAGAGGCAGGCGACGATCTACGACCTCATTACGGCCCGCTCGGGCGTCTACCATCCGGCGTCCAATAGCGGAGACAATCTGGCCGACGCCCCCGAGCGCGGGTCCCAGCGTCCGGGCGAGTACATGCTGTACAGCAACTGGGACTTCAACGCCGCAGGGGCGGTCTTCGAGCGGGAGACCGGTGCCGATATCTACGACTCGCTGGAGGAGCAGCTCGCGGTGCCACTCGGATTCCAGGACTGGGACCGGTCGGCTCAGCGAAAGAGTGGCAACCTGGAGATCTCCAGGAACCCTGCCTACCACATGTGGATTTCGACCCGGGACATGGCCCGGATCGGTTATCTCATGCTGCGGGAGGGTCGCTGGGAAAACAAACAGGTAATTCCCCGGGACTGGGTCCGGCGCATCTCCAGCGTAGTGACGCCCCTGGAGGAGATGAACCCCGTCCGCCGCAGGGACGGCTACTTCGGCTACGGATACATGTGGTGGGTGTGGGACGGCCCCCGGACGGTGGGTCCCTTCGCAGGGGCATACACGGCACGGGGTGCCGTGGGGCAGTGGATCACGGTGATGCCGGCGGTGGATCTGGTGATCGCTCACAAGACCAACTCGGTCTACAGCCGTAGCACCAGTTGGGAGTCCTGGCAGCGGTTCATCGAGTTGATGCTGGAGTCCAAGGACGTGGTGGAGATGGACGGGCCCTATCCCTGGCGTTGAGGCTGGTGTGGAGTGAGGTGATCGTCTCGCTGCAACGCGACACTTGTATTCGACATCGAGTTGCCAACGTCACGCCGCAAGCAGGCGAGGTACTCCACATGTTTCGTGCGCTGATTCAGAGAATTTTCCAAGGTTGCGTGTTTTGCGGCGCGGCCGTGGTTGTAGGAGCCTGTGCGTCGGGTGACCATCCGGTCGTGGAGGCCATCACCCGAGACAGCGCAGGCATCGCGATTGTCGAGAACGTTGCCGTCTCGCGTGACATTCCGCAGTGGCGTTTCGTCGAGCCACCGATCGTAGAACTCGGCGTATTAGAGGGCGAGCCGGCTCACCAGTTCCATCAGGTGGTGGGGGCGACGAGGCTCTCTGACGGACGGATCGCCGTCGCGGACGGCGGTAGCAAGGAAGTACGTTTCTTCGATACGAACGGCCGACACCTTGTCTCGGTTGGCGGACCGGGAGAGGGCCCGGGAGAATTCCGTTTCCTCTATTCCATCGACCGCTTGCCAGGTGACACCCTGATAGTGGGAGGATGGCCCATCGGGTGGTCGGCGTGGTACGACGGGAGTGGTGCCCACATCGAAGACGTGCGGTTGGGGCCGTACTTTCCCGGGTTGATCGGCCGGTATCTGTCCGACGGCTCATTCCTGCGGGACGTTTACGAGAACGGTTCGCACGGGAACGAAATAGAAACGTGGGCGGCACGAGGGGAGGAGAGCGCGTTTCGCGCGTCGGGAAGGATCACACGTCAGCCACGAGGGGGCGATGTGGTGGATACCATTCACGGTATCATGGGCCCCCAGTGGTTCAAGATCGGAGCGCCCCGCCAGGGGCTCACACTCAATCGGACCCCGTTCGGGCGGACGACGCACGTAGCGTGGAGTCACGATCGCATCTATGTGGGCGAAACGGGGAAGCGGGAAATCGAGGTGCTTCGCTTTGACGGTACCGTCGAGCGATTGATTCGTTGGGAAGGATCCGATGTCGCTGTCACCGGTGCAGATCGGGCGGCGTTCCGCGATGAATTGTTGATCACGTTGCGACGTCCTGAGCGGCGTGCGGACTACGAGCGCTGGCTTGCCGAGGTGCCGTTCCCGGACATCATGCCGGCGTTTCGTGCCCTGGCTGCAGACTCATCGGGCCGAATATGGGTTCAGGAGTGGAACCGCGCGACCGACAACGAAGATCGCTGGCTCGTGTTCGCACCGGACGGCCAGCTCACCGCCACAGTCGCGGTGCCGGTCGGCCAGACGATCCTCGAGATCGGTGAAGATGTCGTGTTGACGCTTTGGAAGGACGAATTGGATCTGGAGTACGTCCGACTGTACCACGTGGGCACTTGAAGAGCCTCCGACCGGTCGTCGTCTTTGCCAGCCTCGGCCATTTCTACATTCATCTCTGCACGGCTTTCTACTTCGTCATCGTCCTGGCTTTAGAGCAGGTGTGGCAGCTGCCGTATCACGAGCTCATCCAGTTGTGGACGATCGGATCACTTCTGGTAGGCGCAGCGGCTGTGCCGGCCGGAATGCTGAGTGACCGTTTTGGTGCGACGAAGATGATGGTGGTGTTCTTCCTGGGAATGGGTGCCTGCTCGATTGCGGCGGGACTGTCCAACTCCTCCACCACGATGATGCTGTCTCTCGCCGGTTTGGGACTTTTTGCGGCCGTGTATCATCCGGTTGGTATCCCGTGGTTGTTGCGTAGCGTCCGACAAGATGTCGGGAAGGTTTTGGGATTCAACGGTATCTTCGGCTCCCTCGGCGCCGCGGGTGCGGGTCTGTCGGGAGGATTGTTGATTGATCTGATCGACTGGCGCGCCGCCTTCATCATTCCTGGAACAATCTGTCTGGTCACCGGACTTGCGCTGCTTGTCTTTGTGATCAAGGGTTCGGTGGCCGACGGCGTTCGCGTGTTCGAGCGGTCGGGAGAGCCAAGCCGGGAAGAGATGAAACGTGGGTTCCTGATCTTGCTGCTCACCATGTTCTTGGCCGGGATGGTGTACCAGACTACGCAGATTTCATTGCCCAAGGTATTCGATCAGCGACATGGAGGATTGGTGGGGTCGGGGGTCCTTGGAGTTGGATTACTCGTGGCCGGCGTATACACGGCGGCCGGGGTCATGCAGATCGTCGGCGGCTACCTGGCGGACCGGTTCCCGTTGAAGCCGGTCTACCTTGGCGCAATGCTCGTTCAGATCCCGATGCTTTTTCTGGCGGCGAGTCTCACGGGCGTTCCGTTGGTTCTCATCGCAACGGTCATGGTCATGGCCAACGTCGGCGCGCTGCCCGCCGAGAATTTGTTGCTGTTACGGTACACACCGCAACATCGCCATGGTTTGGTGTTCGGTCTCAAGTTCGCCCTAGCCTTTGGTGCCGCGCCTGTCTCGGTGCTGCTCGTTTCGCGGGTGAGCGAGAGAACGGGAGGTTCTTACTGGGCATTTGTGATCCTGGCGATGTTTGCGCTGCTCGCCTTCACTGCGGCGGCGATGCTTCCGGGCGAACGTCGAGACGCAGCGGTGGCATCGCCTACTTCAACTTGACCAGAAACCCTCCGCCGCTGTCGTCCTGTTCGAACCAATCGATCCGCTCGTCGTAATCTTCGCTAAGGAGCCTTCGGACGCGGGGCTGCAGCACAGGCCGGCCCGGCGAACCTTTGCCTTTTCCTGTGATGATATGAACCACACCCCCCTCGTCGCGGAGGCGCCATGAGGTCAGGAATGTCTCGAGGGCGGGCGAGACGTCGGACGCCCGGAACCCGTGCAGATCCAGCGTGGCCACGAGCCGTATGGCCGGTGCTTGCGGGTATGAGTCCCGTCTACGGTTAGGTCGAATCATGTGCGCGATTTTCCGCCGGTAGCTCAACCGCCGCGACGTCCGAGGGCCCGAGCCGCACGTCGGCGCACGTCGGCGTCACTATCCTGGAGCGCCGAGATCAACGCTTCCGTCGCGCGATCGTCTCTCATGGCGGCTAGTGCCGCAACAACTGCACGCCGTACGGCAGTGCTGGAATCGCTTACGGCGGCGGAAAGCGCGGGAATGGCCGATCCGGCACGCATTTCTCCGAGAGCCGCAGCCACGCGGGTGCGCACACGAGCATTGCCATCGCGCAACTGGTGGATCAGCGGTTGCACGGCAGCGTCGTTCTTGATTCGGCCGAGCGCGCGCGCGGCGCCGGCGCGCACCTGTGAATCGGTGTCGTCGAGTGCTCGTATCAGCGGGCGGGTCGCCGCGTCGGACCGCATGGCCGAAAGGGCCGAAACGGCCGCACGGCGAGTCTCGACCTGATCGTCGGACAAGGTCCCGGCGATCGCCGAGATGCCATCGGTGTGCCGTATTTCTCCGAGAGCGCGGACGATCGCGTAACGGACGGTGTCCACGGACTCACGCTGTAATCGACGGACCAACGCCGGTCCGGCCGATTCGTCATCGATGGCACGCAGCGCGTTCGCGACTTGGGCTCGCACACGGGTGTTGTCGTCGTTGAGTGTACGAGTGAGTGCGGGAACGGCGCTTGCGTCGTCGATGGCTCCCAACGCTCTTACCACGGCCCGCCGTACGGTTGCGGCCTCGTCGTTCAAAGCCGACTCCAACGCCGGTATCGCCTGAGCGTTGTCAATGGCTCTCAGCGCTGTAGCGCTGGCGAGTCGTACTGTGGAATCTTGATCTCGCAGCCCGCGACCGAGCGCGGGAATGGCCCGCGGATCGTCGATTGCTCCCAGGGCGCGGGCTGCAGTTCGTCTGACGCTTGCATCGGAGTCATTCGCGAGACGTTCGCCCAGCGCGTCGATTGCATCAGCCTGCTCGATGTCGCCGAGGGCTCGGGCAACCTGAATGCGTACGCCTCGGTCGGAATCGGTGAGGGCGCCGATCAGAGCGTCTACAGATTCACGGTCCTCAATCTGCCCTAGCGCCCACGCAGACATAGCGCGG